>CAMJHX010000242.1 GCA_946405655.1 uncultured Clostridia bacterium | reverse complement strand
GACGGCATGGCCATCGCCCGCGCGGTGCTGGAATACTGCGCGGACAAGCGAAAGCTCGGCGCGAAGACCATGTTCGCGACGCACTATCACGAGCTGACCGTGCTGGAGCATGAGCTCGAGGGCGTGAGAAACTATAACATCACCGCGAAAAAGCAGGGCGGGACGCTCCTGTTCCTGCGCAAGATCGTGCGCGGCGCCGCCGACGACAGCTACGGCATTGAGGTCGCAAAGCTCGCGGGTCTGCCCGAGAGCGTGGTGACGAAGGCGAAGGGCTATCTCAAATCGCTCGAGACGGAAAAGCCCGCATCCGCGCCCGCCGCGCAGACGGCGCCGGAGACCGATCAGGTGACACTGATGGACGTCGGCGGCAGCGAGATCGCGCGGGAGCTCTCAGCGCTCGATCTCAACACCCTCACGCCGATCGAGGCGCTCAACACGCTCTACCAGCTGCAGAAGAAAGCGAACGGATAATCGCTCCCCGACCGGCTGCCAACGCCGGCGGCGGTTTCCGGAGGAAATTTCTGCAAATTGACGGTTGACGCTCCGGCGATTCCGGAGTACAATAACGCACATCAGAGACAAAGACGTCTTTCACAGGCGTCTTTGTCTCTTTTTCTTTGCTGAATTCCGCCCTCTCCCTCTGGCGAGTATCTGCTCCTCTCTCGGAGTCTCGACTCTCCTCCGAATGCATTTCCTCAGCGCCCCGGAGAGGGCTTTTCCGCGATCGAATCCCGAAAGGGAAATGAAAATACAAGGAGTGTGATCGGAATGTGTTCCATCATGGGCTTTACGAAACTGGTTCTGGACGAAAACGAGGTGTGGGCGTATTTCAATCGCACCCGATCCCGCGGTCCGGACATGTCCCGCATCGAGCGGGCGGGCGAGGGCTGTCTCTGCTTTCACAGGCTCGCCATCATGGGTCTGGACGAGGCGGGGATGCAGCCGTTTTCGCTGGACGGGGATCTCTGCGTCTGCAACGGCGAGCTCTACGGCTTTCGACCCGTGAAGGAGGAATTGGAGCGCAAAGGCTATGCGTTCCAAAGCGGCTCGGACTGCGAGATCATCCTGCCGCTCTACCGCGAGTATGGGCTGGAGATGTTCTCCATGCTCGACGCGGAGTTTGCGATGATCCTCTATGACGCGGCGCGAAATCGCTTCATCGCCGCGCGCGACCCGATCGGCATCCGCCCGCTTTATTACGGCTATGACGAGGAGGAGAACATCGTCTTCGCGAGCGAGGCGAAAAACCTCGTCGGCCTCTGCAGCGAGATCCGCCCCTTCCCGCCGGGACACTATTACGCCGACGGCGCCTTCGTCCGCTACGCGGATGTGACGGCGGCGGAGGACGTCGTGCGGGACGATCTCGAGACGGTCTGCAAAACCATTCACGACAAGCTCACGCGCGGCGTGGAAAAGCGCCTCGACGCGGACGCCCCGCTCGGCTTTCTGCTCTCCGGCGGGCTCGACAGCAGTCTGGTCTGCGCAATCTCCGCGCGGCTGCTGCCGCACAAGATCCGCACCTTCGCCATCGGCATGGACACGGACGCGATCGACCTCAAATACGCCCGCATGGTCGCGGACTTCATCGGCGCGGAGCACACGGAGGTCTATATGACGCGCGAGGACGTGCTCGCCGCGCTCGACGAGGTGATCGCCCTGCTCGGCACCTGGGACATCACCACGATCCGCGCGAGCATGGGCATGTATCTCTGCTGCAAGGCGATCCACGAGCAGACGGACGTGCGCGTGCTCATGACGGGCGAGATCAGCGACGAGCTCTTCGGCTATAAATACACGGACTTTGCCCCCACGCCGGAGGACTTCCAGCGCGAGGCGAAAAAGCGCGTGGACGAGCTGCACATGTATGACGTGCTGCGCGCCGACCGCTGCATCTCAGTCAACTCCCTCGAGGCGCGCGTGCCGTTCGGCGATCTCGATTTCGTGCGGTACGTCATGTCCGTCGACCCGGCGATGAAAATGAACACCTACGGCATGGGCAAATACCTCCTGCGCCATGCGTTCGAGGACGATCATCTGCTGCCGGACGAGATCCTCTGGCGGCAGAAGGCGGCCTTCTCTGACGCCGTGGGCCACTCGATGGTGGACGATCTGAAGGAATACGCAGAGGGGCTCTACACGGACGAGGAATTTGAGGAAAAACGCAGGCAGTATGACTACTGCCCGCCGTTTACGAAGGAGAGCCTGCTCTACCGCGAGGTCTTTGAAAAGCACTACCCCGGGCAGTCGCGGATGATCCGGGATTTCTGGATGCCGAACAAGACGTGGCCCGGCTGCGACGTGGACGATCCGTCCGCGAGAGTGCTCTCGAACTACGGCGAGAGCGGCGTTTGAGGAGGAAAAGCCATGACGAAATACGTGTTTGTGACCGGCGGCGTGGTCTCCGGGCTCGGCAAGGGCATCACGGCGGCCTCGCTCGGCAGGCTGCTGAAGGCGCGCGGGCTCAAGGTCGCGGCGCAGAAGCTCGACCCCTACATCAACGTCGACCCCG
>CAMJHX010000241.1 GCA_946405655.1 uncultured Clostridia bacterium | reverse complement strand
CCGGTTTTGCTCTGCACGAAGGCGCGAAAGCCCGCCTCGTCTCCGCCGAGGGCGTCCTTCGGGATCATGTAGCCCCCGCGGTCGCTCGTGAAGAGATAGAAAAACTGCCGATCCTCGCCCAGCTTCTGCACCGCGCCGTAGCCGACGGGATCGAGCTCCTCCTCGTCCGCCTCGCCGGGGTGATAGACGATGCGGATCTGCCCGTCCTCGAAGAAATAGCGCGAGGAGGGGAACTTTCCGCCGCTTGCGTTGATGGCGGCGATCAGCTTGCGCGCCGTGTGGTTTGCCGAGGCATAGGTGCTCGTGAGCAGATAGGTGCCGTAGGCGAGCAGCAAAATGCCCCAGATGTGCTTAAAATAGAACCCGCCGACCAGAATCGCCGCAATCGCCAGCACATTTCTGGCAATATAGTTGCGCACGCAGAAGAGATCATACTGCATATGCGAGAGCGCAATGAGCGTCTTCTCATCGTGCTTCATGGTGACGATGTAGGATTTTTTCATTTTTTCCTCCGGATGGCATCAAATCAATTAGGAATTAGAAATGAGGAATTAGGAATGATTGTGTCGGCCTTCGCCGACGATATTCAATCGCGCGAAGCGCACCTTCAACTCCTAATTCCTAATTCCTCATTCCTCATTCCTCATTCTCTCGGTTTCCCCGTGCTGCCTCTCTCCACCAGCTTGCTTCTGTATTCCACCCTCGTGATCGGGTAGGCCGCGCTGTGGGTTCCGGCGGTCTCCATGCGGTCCTTGAGCAGATGGAACGCCCTTGCGCCGTGGTAGATCGTGCCGTGATCCACGGTCGTCAGCTGCATGCGCTGAAAGCCGGAGGGGAAGACGTTGTCGAATCCGCAGAGGCTGTAATCCTCCGGCACGCGCTTGCCGGCCTCGATCAGCCCGTCGAGCACGCCGAAGCCGACCATGTCGTTGATGGCCACAATGCCGGTGATCTCCGGGTGCTGCATGCACTCTCTGGCGAGCAGCTTGCCGCTCTCAAGCTCGATGTCCGGGCTCTGGATCTCCTGCTCGAGCTGGTTCTCCTTGCAGAAGACCGTCACGCTCCCGTCCGGGCAGAGGCGGCGGAACGTGTCCTGCAGCCCCTCGCACCGGCGCACGCGCGCGATGTGGTGGTCGTTGAGCGAGGTGGTGAGATAGGCGATGTGCTTGTGCCCCAGCTTGATCAGGTGCTCCGCCACGATCTCGGCGGCGCGGAAGTTGTTCACATCCACGGTGTCGATGCCGATGTCGTTGACAATATCGCCGACGGCGACGATCGGCGTGTGCCGGTCGATCTCGCGCGCCTTTTCCACCTGCAGCGGGTTCATCACGTAGATGATGCCCGCCACGCGGCGCTTTTCCAGCTGGCGCAGCAGCGTCAGCTCCGTCTGCGGATTCCAATAGGTATTGTAGATCGCGGTGAGATACCCGCTCGCGAGCGCGGCGCGCTCGATGCCCATGATGATCGTCGTGTGGTAGGGGTTGTTCACCGAGGGACTCAGGATCGCGATCTGCTTCTGCTCATGCCGCGCGGAGGGGGAGACGTACCCCAGCGTCTGCGCCGCCGCGATCACGCGCGTGACCGTCTCCGGCGTGAAGCGGTTGAGGTCCTTTCCGTTTAAGATCATGGATACGCTCGCGGTCGTCACGCCTGTGATCGCCGCAACATCCTTCAGCGTTACCTTTTTCGGCATAAAAACGCCTCCGTTCCCGGTTTTTGGTTTACAATTAAATTTAACCATAAAATTAAGCGCTTTTCAAGCGACAATACATACAAAATTAAGCAAATAAAACTGTTCAAAGGGCTGAAAAGCGTTGAAGGGGCTTGATTTTTTGGTTAATAGCTTATATATTTTTAACCGCAATCGCCCGCTTTATTAAGCGGTAATTAAACTAGCATATTTTGGAAAGGAGAACCCCCATGAAGAAGACCATCGCAATGCTTCTCGCTCTGGTCATGGTGTTCGCGCTCTGCGCCTGCGGCAGCAAGCAGGACACCGCCCCCGCCGGCTCCGCCCCCGAGGCCGCCGGTTCCGCCGACGACGATTTCCACATCGTCCTCAAGCTCAGCCACGTGTTCGCTCCCACCGAGCAGCTCACCGTCGAGATGGAGCAGGTTGCTCAGCGCATCTATGACCGCACCAACGGTGCCGTCGAGATCGAGACCTACGGCTCCGGCCAGCTCGCCGTTTACAAGGACAACCTCCAGCAGGTCGTCGACGGCGCCAACTGGATCGCCTGCGAGGATCCCTCTTACCTCGCCGACTACAACATCGACTTCGAAGCCCTCATCGCTCCGATGCTCTACACCAACCTCCAGCAGTATTCCTACGTCTGCCAGTCTGACGTCGTGAAGCAGATGTGCCAGGACATCGAGGACAACTACGGCATCCACGTCCTCGCGCTCGACTTCAACGTCGGTCTCCGCTGCCTGCAGACCAACAAGGAGATCAAGACTCCCGATGATCTCAAGGGCATGAAGATCCGCGTTCCCAACAGCTCCATGTACATCAACTGCCTGACCGCCATGGGCGCCACCCCG
>CAMJHX010000240.1 GCA_946405655.1 uncultured Clostridia bacterium | reverse complement strand
TCCGGCAGCGAGGGCCGCGATCCGGTGGAGGACTTTGAGGCGATCAACGCAGAGCTCAAGGCCTACAACAGTGACCTCGGCAGCCGGCCGCAGATCGTCTGCGCGAACAAGTGCGATCTGCTGGGCGAGGAGCGCGAAAACCTCGACCGTTTGCGCGCGCACGTGGAGGCGCAGGGCTATGAATTCTTCGAGCTCTCTGCCGCCGCCCACATGGGCACGCAGGCGCTGATTCAGGCCATCGGCGCGCGGCTGCAGGAGCTGCCGCCCACGCAGGTCTTCGAGGCGGACTATGTGCCGCCGGAGCCGGAGATCGGCACCGCCGAGGACGTGGAGATCCGCCACATCGACGATTTCTGGATCGTAGAGGGCGCATGGCTGCAGCGGCTGATCGCGGGCATCAACTTCAGCGACTATGAATCGCGCATGTACTTCGACCGCGCGCTGCGCGAGTCGGGCATCTTCCGGCGGCTCGAGGACATGGGCGTGCAGGAAGGCGACACCGTGAGCATGTACGATCTCGACTTTGAATATCGATACTAATTGCGAAACCCCGGGAATTTCCCCGGGGTTTTTGCGTCTTTATGAGTGAGAGGAGGCAATGCGATGGAAGATACACAGATCATCGACCTCTATTTTGCAAGGGATGAGCGCGCGATCGAAGAGACCGACGCGAAATACGGGCGGTTTTGCCTGACGCTTGCGAAAAACATTCTCACGCTGCCATCGGACGCGGAGGAGTGCGTGAACGACACGTATCTCCACGCGTGGAACGCGATGCCGCCGGAGCGCCCGCGGCTTCTGAAGGGCTGGCTCGGTCGGGTCGTGCGCAATCTCTCGCTCGACCGCTGGCGGCATGCGCACGCGGCGAAGCGGTACGCCGGGATGGACGTGCTGCTCTCGGAGCTGGACGACTGCGTACCGGATCATAATGCGGACCCGGCTCTGGCGGCGGAGGCAGCCATGCTCACGGAGATCCTCAGCCGATGGCTGCGCGCGCTGCCGGCGGCGGAACGGAATCTGTTTCTGCTGCGCTACTGGTACGGGCTTGCGCCGAAGGAGCTGGCAGCGCGATTTGGCACGGGCGCAAAGCAGATCACAAAGCGGCTCTATCACCTGCGGCAGAAGCTGAAGGCGCATCTGGAAGCGGAAGGAGTGATTCTATGAGCAGGGAAAGCGAACGGCTGTTTGACGCGATCACGCAGATCGATGACGAGCTGCTGCCCTCGGAGATACGGCCGAAGCGGAGGCTTCCTTCGTGGCGCGCATTTGCGGCAGCGGCGGCGATTCTGGCAATCATCCTCTCCCCGTTCGTGATCCACATCGGCTCGCGAACGACCGTGGAGGAGGCGGCAAACGGCACGGAGCCATTCGCGCTGGCGCAGCCGGTCTACCCCGTGATGGCGGCGTATCCGACGGACGGCAATGGGAATTACGAGGCATGGCGGGCGGACGTGCAAAAGCAGACCGACCAGCCGGAGGGCTATGCCGCATCGCTCAAGCCGTTTCTGCGCGAGAGTCTGCAGACCTTCCTGACCGGCGCAGGCACGGAAAACCGCGCGTATTCCCCGGCGAATGTCTACATGGCGCTCGCGATGCTCGCGGAGACGACGGACGGCGAGAGCAGAACGCAGATTCTGAACCTGCTCGGCGCGGAGAGCATTGAGAGTCTGCGCGCGCAGGCGTCCTCCGTCTGGAACGCGAACTACCGCGACGACGGGGCGACGAAAAGCGTGCTGGCCAGCTCGCTCTGGCTGCGCGACGGCAGAGAATACAGGCAGCAGACGGTGGATTCGCTGGCGCAGAACTACTACGCCTCGGTCTTTCGCGGCGAGATGGGGTCGGCGGCCTACGATCAGGCGCTGCAGCGCTGGCTGAACGAGCAGACCGGCGACTTGCTCTCCGAGCAGGCGGCGCAGGAGCATCTGGACGCGGACACGCTGCTGGCGCTCGCGACGACGATTTACTTCCGCGCAAGCTGGTGGGGCAATTTCTCCGAGGAGGCCACCGCGCCGGGCATTTTCCACGGCGCGCAGGGCGACGAGACCGTGGACATGATGCACCAGAGCGACATGCTGTCCTGTCACTACGGCGCGGGCTATGCCGCCGTGGGACTGATTCTGCAGAGCGGCGGAACCATGTGGTTCCTGCTGCCGGACGAGGGCAGCTCCCCGGAGGCGCTGCTGGAAAACGAGGAGGCGCTGACGTTCTTCATGGAGCGGCCGAAGAATCTGCTGGAGGAAACCCCGCTGGTGCATCTGACGCTGCCGAAGTTTGACATCTCGAGCCGCATCTCCCTGCTGGACGGGCTGCGCTCTCTGGGCGTGACGGACGTATGCGACGCGGCGAGGGCGGACTTCTCCCCGCTGGGCGGTGAGACGGAAAACGCTTACCTCTCCGACGCGACGCACGCGGCGCGCGTCGTGATCGACGAGGAGGGCGTGACCGCCGCGGCCTACACGCTGATGGCCGTGGGCGAGGGTGCAGCAGACCCGGGCAGCGCGATTACCTTCACGGTCGACCGTCCGTTTCTCTTCGTGATCACAGGCGATCAGGG
>CAMJHX010000239.1 GCA_946405655.1 uncultured Clostridia bacterium | reverse complement strand
TATGACCAAATCCATCGTGCTCGCGGGCGGCTGCTTCTGGGCCGTGGAGCATCTCTACCGCCAGCTTCCGGGCGTCCTCTCCGCGCACAGCGGCTATGCCAACGGCCGCAAGGCGGAGTGGGCGGATTATGAAAAGGTCTGCACCGGGCTCACCGGCTTTCGCGAGGCGGTGCAGGTGACGTATGACCCGGATCGGATCTCGCTGCGCCATCTGCTGTTCGTGTTCTTTAATATCATCGACCCCGCCATGTACCACCGGCAGGGGATGGACATGGGCAGCCAGTACCAGTCCGGCGTCTATTGGTCGGACGAGGCCGACGCCGAGATCGTGTGCGCCGTCGCGGACGTGGAGCGCCCCGGACACCCCGGCTTCTGCACGGAGCTCGAGCCGCTGCGCCTGTTCTGCCTCGCGGAGGAATACCACCAGCGCTATCTCGAGAAGAACCCCGGCGGCTACTGCCACGTCTCGCCGCGGAAGATGCAGCTCCTGCGCAAATATCCGTTCCATGAGGAGACATACACTCGCCCCGCGCAGGAGATGTTCGCGGAGTACCGAGCAAAAATTGAAGCTTAGAGCTGGATTCTCTACCAATCCCGTAGGGCGCGATGCCCACATCGCGCCGGGACTCGGCAGGCATCCGACAAAGGGCGCCGAGGTCGTCGCCCCCTACGATGGGTGCGGAGTAAATTCGCCCGGGATTGGAAATCGAATTGGTGCGATCTGCCGGGTCGTCGAGGACGCCGACCCCTACGGCGGGAACGCACCTGCCAATAATCGTAGGGGACGGCGTCCTCGACGTCCCGTGCAGATCGCGTCCGATTTTACGCGGCAATCTTCGGCGAATCCGAACGCGCCCCTGTAGGGGCGGATATCATCCGCCCGCGCAGCAGCGCTCCTAAAATATAAAAAATGTGAGGCGCATTCGCATCGCCTCACATTTATTTTCTCTTCTTCTTCTTTTTTTGATTCTCCCGCTCCTTGCGGTTGATCTCCTGAAACTTCTTGACGTACTGCAGGATCAGCGCCACCGCGACGGCGAGCGCGCCGCTCATCAGTGCGAGCGTGAGAAAGCCCTGCGTGTTCATCTCCGGCGTCTTGTCCAGCCCCGCCGCGAGCGCGGGGACGGTCAGCAGCAGTGCAAAGCACACCGCACCGCCGATCGTGAGCAGTCGTTTTTTCATGTCGCGTCACCTCTTTTTTCTGATGATACCATGTTGCGCCGGAAAACACAAGAACCGCCGCGAAGCATGACGATTTTTACGTTATCACCAAAACAAATCCAATTCTGCAGAAATCTTTATCCACCTTTTTCTGCATAAACGCTTGACTTTTCTCCGAATTCGATGAATAATATGCACATCCTATTCATAATTATTCACGGAGGAACCCGTCATGAAGAAAGAAGACATCAAGAAAGTCGTGCTCGCCTATTCCGGCGGTCTGGATACCTCGGTCATCATCCCGTGGCTGAAGGAGAACTATAACAACTGCGAGGTCATCGCCGTCTCCGGCAACGTCGGTCAGGCGGACGAGCTTGAGGGGCTGGAGGAAAAGGCGCTCAAAACCGGCGCGTCGAAGCTCTATGTCCTCGATCTGACGGAGGAGTATGCCGCCGATTATATCATGCCCTGCCTCAAGGCGGGCGCCGCGTATGAGGAATATCTCCTCGGCACCGCCACGGCGCGTCCGCTGATCGCGAAGGGCCTCGTCGACGTCGCCATGAAGGAGGGCGCGGACGCCATCTGCCACGGCTGCACCGGCAAGGGCAACGATCAGGTGCGCTTCGAGCTCGCCATCAAGCACTTCGCGCCGAATATGCCGATCATCGCCCCGTGGAGAGAGTGGGAGCTCAAATCCAGAGAAGAGGAGATCGACTACGCCGAGGCGCACAACGTCCCCCTGCGCATCAACCGCGAGACGAACTATTCCAAGGACAAGAACCTCTGGCACCTGAGCCATGAGGGTCTCGACCTCGAGGATCCCGGCAACGAGCCGACCTACGAGAAGGAGGGCTTCCTCGAGATGGGCGTGAGCCCGATCAACGCCCCCGACGCGCCGACCTATGTCACCATCGATTTCGAGCAGGGCGTCCCCGTCGCGGTCGACGGTGAGGCTATGACACCGAAGGGTATCATCCTCAAGCTCAACGAACTCGGCGGCGCCAACGGCGTGGGCCTCCTTGACCTCGTGGAAAACCGTCTCGTCGGCATCAAGTGCCGCGGCGTGTATGAGACGCCGGGCGGCAAGATCCTCTATGAGGCGCACAAGCTCCTCGAGAGCATCTGCCTCGATAAGATGACCGCGCATGAAAAGCAGCGCGTCGCCATCACGTTCGGCGAGCTGGTGTATAACGGCCAGTGGTTCACGCCGCTGCGCGAGGCGCTCTCCGCCTTTGTCGACAAGACGCAGGAGACCGTCACCGGCACCGTGCGCCTCAAGCTCTATAAGGGCAACATCATCCCCGCCGGCATCTGGAGTCCGCACAGCCTCTACTCCGAGGAGATCGCCACCTTCGGCGAGAGCGACTACAACCAGAAGGACGCCGAGGGCTTCATCAA
>CAMJHX010000238.1 GCA_946405655.1 uncultured Clostridia bacterium | reverse complement strand
GAGGGGCTTGCCCCTCCCCTACATTATTTTTTACGATTGATCCGGATCAGCCAGAGGGCTCCGGCATTGATGTAGATGAAATACGCGATGATCGGAAACCATTTCTCGTCCCGAAACCAGGTGATCCAGACGATCGCGATGGCGAGCGAGAGCGCCGCCAGAACCGGAATGGCGACGCGGAGCTGTTTCGTCCGCTCGGTCACCGCGTGCCGCGTCTGCGCCTGCAGCTCGGCGGCGTTGTCCTGCGCGAGCATTTTTTCGTTTTGCCGATGCTGATACAGTGTGATGACTCCCAGCAAAAGCGGCAGACCGCTGTTTCGCAGCAGCGCGATCAAAACATATCCCGCGATCTTCAGCGGCGTCTGCGCTGCAAAAAAGCCAATTCCAACGAGCGGAAACAGCTGCAGCAGCACCGCGAGCACGGCCAGCCCGATCGCGATCCAGATCTTTGTCCGGTCTGCGGGAGAAAAATCATCCCGCTTTCCCTGTGAAATTTGGGTCTCTTTCCGGCTCAGCCCGAACAGCCAGAAAAGCAGCCCAAACGAGATTACATAGCCGAGGATGGGCAGGATCACATAGAGAGAACTGTATTCCCGGACCTCCTGCACTTCGCCGTTGTTCATAATTGTGACGGGAATCGCGAGCAGTCGATTCACTATGCGCACCTCCCATAGAATTCCATCTGCGCTGATTATAGCATCCCTTTAATAGGTTTACAAGCAATAAATCATCCCCGGCAGAAGTCCTGCCGGGGATGATCCGATTTTTGTTACGCGAACTTCTCGCGCTCTGCGACGGCCATCGCGTCGCAGCGGTTGTTGTATTCGTTCTCGGCGTGGCCCTTGACCCAGTGGAAGGTCACGTCGTGCGTTGTGAGAAGCGCATCGAGCGTCTGCCAGAGATCGGGGTTTTTCAGTGGCCCGTCCTTGCGGCGCCAGCCTCTCGCCTTCCAGCCGGCAAGCCAGCCCTGATTGATCGCGTTTGCGAGATACTGGCTGTCGGTATAGAGATCGACGGCGCAGGGCTCCTTTAACAGCTGCAGGGCGCTGATCGCGCCGAGGAGCTCCATGCGGTTGTTCGTCGTCTCTCTCTCGCCGCCGGAGATGGCCTTCTCGTGCGCGCCGTAGCGCAGGATCGCCGCCCAGCCGCCGGGGCCCGGGTTTCCCGAGCAGGCCCCGTCGGTGTAGATGGTCACGTTTTTCATGCTTCTTCCGTCTCCGGAGCGGCCTCCGCCTCGGCGGGCGCTTCGGTGTCGCTCTCCTCAGCGCGCTCCGTGAGCGCGACGGAGATGACCTTGCTGCCCTCGGCCAGACGCATCACGCGCACGCCCTGTGTGGCGCGGCCGGTGATGGAGATGCCGTCCGCCGCCATGCGGATCATGGTGCCATCGTCCGACACAGAGAGCACGTCCTCCTCGCCGGAGACGAGCTTCATCGCGGTCACGGGGCCGGTCTTGTCGGTGATGTTGTGGTTGCGTCTGCCCTTGCCGCCGCGGCGCTGCACGTCGTCGCCGCGGAGGTATTCCTCCATCGGCGTGCGCTTGCCGTAGCCGTTCTCCGTGATGGAGAGCACGTACATGCCCGGCGTCGCAATCTCGGCGCCGATGACCTCGTCGCCCTCGCGCAGGGAGATGCCGCGCACGCCCACGGCCTGACGGCCCATCGGACGCACGTCCGTCTCGGCAAAGCAGATGGCCTGTCCGTCGCGGGTGGCGATCAGGATGTTCTGCTCGCCCGTCGTGCCCATGACGTTGATGAGCGCGTCGCCCTCGTCGAGATTCAGCGCGCGGATGCCGCTCTGGCGGATGTTCTTGAGCGCGAGGACGGGCATACGCTTGACGGTGCCGTTCTTTGTCGCGAAGAAGAGGAAGCTCTCCTCGTCCGTCTCGCGGAAGTGGAGCATGACGTTCACCTTCTCGCCCGGCTCGAGCGGGAGGATGTTCACGATGTTCGTGCCGCGCGCGGCGCGTCCCGCCTCGGGGATCAGATAACCCTTCTTTCGGTAGGCCTTGCCGGTGTTCGTGAAGAAGAGAATATAGTCGTGCGTCGAGGCGGTGAAGACGGTCTCCACATAGTCCTCGTCGCGCAGGGCCTGGGCCTTGACGCCCTTGCCGCCGCGCTTCTGGGCGGTGTATTCGTCCGCGGGCACGCGCTTGATGTAG
This sequence comes from uncultured Clostridia bacterium, assembly GCA_946405655.1. Classification (GTDB taxonomy): domain Bacteria; phylum Bacillota; class Clostridia; order Oscillospirales; family Oscillospiraceae; genus CAG-103. The sequence goes on along the minus strand of CAMJHX010000238.1, from coordinate 413 downwards.
CCGCCGTGCGTGAGCGTGAAGACGCAGGTCTCCTCCTCGATGAGATCCTCGATGTCGATATCGTCCTCGATGTCCTGGATCTCGGTGCGGCGCTCGTCGCCGTACTTGTCGCGCAGGGCGATCAGCTCGTCCTTGAGCACCTGCTTGACCTTCTCCGGATCCTCGAGAATGGAGCGGTAGTAGGCGATGCGGCGCTCCAGCTCCTCATACTCGGCCTGCAGCTTCTCGCGCTCGAGACCCTGCAGACGCTTGAGCTGCATGTCGAGAATCGCCTGCGCCTGCACGTCGGAGAGGTTAAAGCGCGCCATGAGGTTTTCCTTCGCGTCGTCGTAGCTCTCGCGGATGATGCGGATGACCTCGTCGATGTTCTCCTCGGCGATCAGCAGACCCTCGAGCAGATGGGCGCGCTCGAG
>CAMJHX010000237.1 GCA_946405655.1 uncultured Clostridia bacterium | reverse complement strand
TGTCCTGAATCTCGCGCCGCACCTCGGGGTTTTCCCAGTTCAGATCCGGCTGCTCCGGCGCGAAGAGGTGGAGATAAAATTCGTCCGTCCCCTCGATGCGCTCCCACGCCGGGCCCGTAAAGCAGGAGGTCCAGTTCGTCGGCGGGAGGAGCTTCCCGCCGCGCTGCCTGCCCTTGCGGATGATGTAATAGTCGCGGTATTTGGAGCCTTTGTCCGCGAGCGCGGCCTGAAACCACGGGTGCTGATCGCTCGTGTGGTTCAAAACCATGTCCATGATCACGCGGATGCCGCGCTTCTGGCACTCGTCCATCAGCCGGTCAAAATCCGCCATCGTGCCGAAGGCGGGATGGATCGCGCGGTAATCCGCCACGTCGTAGCCGTAATCCTTCCACGGGGAAGGGTAGAGGGGCGAGAACCAGATCGCCGTCACGCCGAGGTCCTTGAGATAGTCGAGCTTGGAAATGACGCCCGGAATGTCGCCAAAGCCGTCGTTGTTCGAGTCCATGAAGCTCAGCGGATAGATCTGATAGACCACCGCGTCGCGATACCAGTCTGTTTTCTGTACCATGCTTTCACCTGATTTCGAGGGTATTTTATCGCTTTTTCCATTATACCACCGAATGCAAGATGGGGGGCATGTAGGGGAGGGGCTTGCCCCTCCCGCGCAGAACCGGCGTCAAATTACAAAAAATGAAAGGCGAATTCGTTCAGACTGCGAATTCGCCTTTCATATGATTGATGAATTACAATGGAACGCCGGGAGGGGCAAGCCCCTCCCCTACGGAAGAGGGAAGCGTTTTACCGCGTCCGCTCGTCGCCCCAGAAGAACAATGCCACGGTGCCGGGTCCGGTGTGGCTGCCGATGGTCGTGCCGACCCAGTTGATCTCCACGCGGCCGTTGAGGTTCTTAAAACGCGCCTCGATCAGATCCGCCACGGCGCGGGCGTCCTCATAGCAGTTGGAGTTGGAGATATAGCACTTGCCGCTGTAATTCTCGCCGCCCTCGGCGTGCTCCGCCATGCGGTCGACGATGGTCTTGATGACCTTGTTCTTGCCGCGGATCTTCTCGCGCGGGATGAGCCTGCCGAGATCGTCCATGTTCAGCAGCGGGCAGATGTTTAAGAGTCCGCCAAACCAGCCGGCTGCCTTGGAGACGCGCCCGCCCTTGACGTAGTATTCCAGCGTGGTGGAGAAGAACCAGTGGTGCAGGTTCAGCCGGTGCGCCTCTGCCCAGGCGCAGATCTCGTCAAACGAGAGCCCCGCGTCGCGCTGATCGGCGAGCCCGTCCATGAACAGGCCGTAGCCCGAGGACGCGCCGAGGGAGTCGACAATCACGACCCTGCGCTCGGGGTACTTTTCCATCACGAGCTCCGCCGCGCTCTGCGCGGAGTTGATCACGCCCGAGATGCCGCTCGAGAGCGTCACGTGCAGCACGTCCTTGCCTTCGGCGGCGAAGCGGGAGAAATACTCCTCAAACTCCGACACGTTCACCTGCGAGGTGCGCGTCTCGGCGCCGTCGGCCATCGCCTTGTAGAAATCCGGGAACGCGATGGAGCGGCCCAGATCGTCCGGGAAGTCCACGCCGTCGAGCGCGAAGTGGAAGCAGATATACTGAATGTCTCTCTGCACGAAATGCTCGTGGGTCAGGTCTGCCGTGGAGCAGCAGCTGATAACATAGTCGGCCATTGTCATTCTCCTTTTTCAGTGGTTGTATACGATGGATGATTTCACGGTCTGCGCCTTTTCCTGTCCCTCGAGCGCGGCGATGACCTCCAGCGCGAAGGGGATGGCGGCGCCGAGGGCGCGGCCGGTGATCACGTTCCCGTCGCGCACGGTGTCGGCGTCCACGACCTCTGCGGCAAAGAGCCGATCCTCGCAGCCGGGGGAGCAGGTGGCGCGGCGGTTTTTTAAGAGTCCGAGCCGGCCCAGCACCGTCGGTGCGGCGCAGATGGCGGCGACGATGCGCCCCGCCTCGGCATAGTCGCACGCGAGCGCGCGGACGATCTCATTTTCAAAGAGGTTCTCCGTGCCGGGCATGCCGCCGGGGAGCAGCAGCGCGTCATAGGCGGAGCAGTCGACGTCCGTCAGCAGCGCGTCGCACTCGATGGCAATGCCGTGCGCGCCGACGACGCGGCGGTCTTCCCACACGGACGCGACGGTCACCTCGATCCCCGCGCGGCGCAGCAGATCGACCGAGACCAGCCCCTCGCATTCCTCCAGCCCGGGCGCAAAGCAGCAGAGCACCTTCGACATGGGCATACGCCTCCCTTTTACAGTCTTTTTAGAAAGTATAACAGAGAAACATTAAAAAATTCTTATAAGTTTGATTCGAGCCAAAAGAGACTGTCATCCTGAGCGGAGCGAAGCGGAGTCGAAGGATCCTGGCAGCGCAGAACGATAGAAGCAGGCGGCTCTGTTTGACTGCCAAGCCAAGATCCTTCGACTGCGCGCTGACGCGCTCCGCTCAGGATGACAGGGGTGAAACTGCGCAAAAAGAGAGCCGCGGAGCGGCTCTCTTATAGTGGCTGTTTCTGGATTTTTGCCCAGCGTCTCGGATATTTCGCCGGGGTCTCTT
>CAMJHX010000236.1 GCA_946405655.1 uncultured Clostridia bacterium | reverse complement strand
AAGGACGTGCCGAACGGGAAGTATTACACCAAGGCGGTTCTCTGGGCGGCGGAGCAGGGGATCACCACCGGCTATTCTGACGGCACCTTCCGTCCGGACGCGGAGTGTACCCGCGCGCAGGTCGTGACCTTCCTCTGGCGCGCGAACGGCTCTCCGAAGCCCGAACGCACGGATAATCCCTTCAAGGACGTGAGCAGCTCTGCCTACTACGCCAAGGCGGTGCTCTGGGCGCTCGAGACCGGCGTCACGACCGGCAAGACGGCGACGACGTTCAACCCGGACGGCGAGTGCACCCGCGCCCACGTGGTCACGTTCCTGTACCGCGACATAGCGTAACCGCTGAACGTCTGCTGTAGGGGAGGGGCTTGCCCCTCCCGCGCAGAACCATCTGAATCAAGCATAAACAGAAGGCGAATCCGCAGAATGTGAACTCTGCGGATTCGCCTTTCGCTTATTGTAACACAAAGCCGGTACGCCGGGCGGGGCAAGCCCCGCCCCTACATCTCAAGGATCAGCCACGGTGCGTTGTTCCGGCAACGCACTTTTTTATTTCTTCCCGAACCTTCTCTCCGCGAGATTAATGATGATCTCCACCGTCTCGTCGATGCCGAAGACGCTGCTGCTGATCATGAAGTCGTGCGCGTCGCTCGAGCCCCAGACGGTGTCGGAGTAGAAGTTGAAGTAGGCGCGCCGCGCCTTGTCCACCTGCTCCATCTTCTTGCGCGCAGCGTTGTCGGTGTCGAGATGATAGAACTCCTTCACGCGCGGCAGCTTGAATTCCTCGGACGCGTAGACATAGAGCCGCAGCGTGTCCGGGTTGTCGGCAAGGATCGCGTTCGCGGCTCTGCCGATGATCACGAAGGACTCCTCCTGCGCCAGCTTCAGGATCAGCCCCTTTTCCTCCAGATACAGCCGGTCGGACTGCGAGAGCTTGCTCATCATCGTGCCGACCTCGGAGGCAAAGCCGTTCTTCTGCGGCGGGAGGATGCGGCCCGTCACGCGCTCTTCCAGCTGCGCGAGCTTCTCCGGGTTCTGATTCGTCTCCTCCGCCAGCTTTTCAATCAGGTTGCGGTCATAGAGCGTGATGCCATAGTGCTTCGCCAGCTTCTCGCCGATCTCATGCCCGCCGCTGCCGCACTCGCGGCCGATCGAAATGATCATATGTCTGTTCTCCATGGGAATGCTCCTTTCTGATTGGTTGACCAATTATCACCGTAAAAAATTTTGGGCCGCCCTGTCAAAATTGGTTGACCACTTGTTCTGCCTCGAGTATAAGTCCTGCATTTCACTTTGTCAAGAAAAAAATGATCTCCGATGAAAAAATCATCGGAGAGGTTGATATTCGGATGGTTCAGGTGTCGATATCCTGCGCGATATAGGTAAAGTGCCGGTCGAGCGCGTCCTTGCCGAGCTCGAGGCTTCCGGTCACGACCGCCTCGACGAGCTGCCGGTGGCAGGTCTGGAACGCCTCAAAGTCCGCCGGGCTCTGATCCCGGATCTGCCGGCGCACGTCATGGATGAAGCGGTTGATCGTGCGGGTGAGGGCGGCGTAGTTTGCGATCACGAGGCGGTTTGCGCTCATCTCCACCAGCGTCAGGTGCAGCATCCGGTCGCACTCGGCCTGCTCCTCCTCGGTTTCGGCGTGGAGCATGCCGTTTAAGTGCTCCTGCAGCGCCTGCCTGCCCTTTTTGTCCGCGTTTCGCACGGCGAGCACGAGCGCCTGCCGCTCCACGGCATAGCGAAATTCGCGGATCTCGTCGTACCGCAGATCGTCGAGCGCGTACATGATCGTCAGCACCTGCTCCAGCGTCTGGTCAAAATGGCCGGAGATGTAGTTTCCGCTCCCTTGGCGGCTCTCCACCACGCCCATGACCTCCAGCAGGCGAATCCCCTCGCGCACGGCGGTGCGGCTCACGTTCAGCAGCTGCGCCAGCTCGCGCTCGGCAGGGAGGCGGTCGTCCACCTTCAGCTTTCCGGCGAGGATGCGCGTCTCCACATATTCAATTACCTTCTCGGAAGACTTTTCGTTCGTATTCATAGCGATTTTAGTATATCATCCGAAGCTGTGACTGTCCAGCGTAATTAAAATGTTAACATTGCGGCCGCTGCTTGACTTCCGAGGCGCGTTGTGTTATTCTGCTAACGGAATTGGTCAACCAAAATACCGATTCCGTCCTTATCACTTTGGCAGTCATTTTTGTGATATGTGCGCGTGATCGGCCGCGCGGCTCTCCTCCCGCCGATCAAACCGTCTCTGCCGTCCGGAAAGCGGCAGAGACACTTAAAAGGGACTGTTGCAAAATGCAGCAGTCCTTTTTGATTTGCCTTGCGCAGTAAAATAAAACTGTCATTCTGAGCGGAACGAAGTGGAGTCGAAGAATCTTGGCAGAGCAGCAGGATAGACGCAGGTGGTTCTGTTTTACTTCCATGCCAGGATCCTTCGACTCCGCGCTGTCGCGCTCCGCTCAGGATGACAGTCTTTTTGGCTGCTTATTATCAAAATAGAGTTGGGCGCGTTATTTGCAGCGCGCCCCTCTTTTATTCTTTCGGAATCGCCTTGATCTCTGCGCTCTTGACCTCGCCGTTTTCGAACTGCAGCAGCGCGTAGGT
>CAMJHX010000235.1 GCA_946405655.1 uncultured Clostridia bacterium | reverse complement strand
CTCATTGTATAATAAATTGGTGCAGAATGCAAGGAGACAGAAAAAAGCCTTCCCCAATGGGAAAGGCTTTGGAATGGTCTGCGGCGCTGCGCTCAATTTGATCATCGCACGGTTTCATTTGATCATTTTAACGTAAAATGATCAAATTGAAATGACGGCTGTTTGCTTTGCCGCTCCAGCCGGGATAGTCGCACCGCACCCATCGTAGGGGTCGGCGTCCCCGACGACCCTTTGCGCACCGAATGGAATGCCGATCCTTGGGCGAACCCAAAACTGGCACCCATTCGCCGGAGATTGGCAATCGTACGACTCCGTTCTGCGCGGGCTGTCGAGGACGCCATCCCCTACGATGCGGCATTCCTGTAGGGCGCGATGCCCACATCGCGCCGCGCAGGACGATTTGAATGCGATGCCGTATATCGGCGAATTGGCAGAGATCCAACTGCATACGGGCGGGCGACCGCAGGTCGCCCCTACAGCAAACCGGGTGCGCTGCGAATGCGCCGAATATCGGAACATCCATTTTACTCCGCACCGCGCGGGCGGATGATATCCGCCCCTACGTGGGTTCGCCGCATCCCGTCGTAGGGGTCGGCGTCCTCGACGACCCGGCATGGCGCACCGAATGGAATGCCATTCCCGGGCGAATGCGCAATTGGTAATCATTTGCCGTAGGGCGGATCGGACAAACCGCGGATTCGCCGGGGTCCGGTAATTTGGTTCCCCCGGATTGCGCGGGACGCCGAGGGCGTCCCCTGCGAGGCACCATCCCAAAACGGGCGTAGGGCGGGGACCTGTGCCCCGCCGCTGCCATGCCGACATATGCGGCGGCCCACAGGTGACCGCCCTACGATAGGAATGGACAAAACGCGGATTCGCCGGGCATCGGCAATCAGATTACCTTGTTCTGCGCGGACTTACTCCGACAGCGAGCGGACGCCGTTTTCTCCGTCGGGGACGAAGTAGGTGCTGCGGATCTCTCTGTATACGCCCTCGACGTCGCGGGTGCTTAGAATCCGATAGAGCTTCTCGTGCGCCTGATAGAGCTCCTCGCCGCGGCCGCTTTGGAGCATGAGCTCCACGCTCTCATGGCGCATATCGTGCGTCATGGTGCGGACGGTGTCGGCGATGCGCTCGACGACGCGGCTGTGCGCGAGGTGCATGATCGCCTCGTGGAACTGATCGTCCTTTGCGAAGACCTCCTCCACGTCCGGCGTCTCGCTGCGGCAGGCCTGACCGAGCGCGACGAGCGGCTCGGAGAGCGCGGCGATCTCCTCATCCCCGGCGTTGCGGATGGCAGTGAGCAGCGTGCCGGTCTCCATGATCTCGCGCAGATCCATCAGCTCGTCATAGCTGTCGCCCCGGCCGAGGATCACGCCGTAGAGCAGGGGGGAGATCATCGGCTCCGTGAAGCCCTGGCAGACATAGGTGCCGACGGGGCGGCGGATCTCCAGCACGCCCATGGCGACGAGGATCTTGATCGCCTCGCGCACGGTGTTGCGGCTCACGCCGAACTGCTCCGAGAGCTCCACCTCCGTCGGGATCTGGTCGCCCGGACGCAGTGCGCCCGAGAGCAGCTCCCGGTTGAACGCGTCGAGCAGAAACTGCACCGCGGACTGGCTGTTTCGCTTCTCTCCGATGGGATTCATGGCTTCGGCCTCCCTATGTCCAATGTTCTACGTTGATTCTAGCAAGCGGAAATGCACTTGTCAAGACAGCGCTAAGATTTGACGCGATGACGGTTATCTTTTTCACAAAGTCGTTGATTTTCAACGGTTTCCGGCCCCGGAAGTGGGAAAGATTCACAAAACGGGCAATTGCGTTTTAGGCGATGCTCCAAAAAAGTAAAAACGCGGCATTTCCCCGTTGACTTTTCAACACAAACGGGGTATTTTGGTATCACAACAGCCAACGTTCAACATTGGACGGATGAAAACAAGGAAACCAAAATTCAGAGAAAGCGGAGGAGAGTACATGAACATTCGCAAAGCGATCCCAGTTCTCGCGCTGCTTCTGGCGCTGGTGCTTCTGGCGGGCTGCTCGTCGGCCACGCAGAGCGGCGGCGACGGGGACAGCGCGTACCAGAAGATCGATCTCGTCATGGCCGTGAACGGCACCGACACGCAGATCGACAGCCGCGTGGCGCGCTATTTTGCCGACCTCGTCGAGGAGCGCTCCGGCGGCAACGTGACGGTCGACGTCTTCCCGAACGATCAGCTCGCCGGCGGCAACGCCACCATGGGCATTGAGATGATCGCGCAGGGCAGCGTGGATCTCGCCGCCTACGCCACCTGCACGCTCGCCGTCATCGACAGCCAGCTCCCGGTCGCCACGATCCCCTGGTCGTTCGACGGCTACCAGCAGGCGCGCGAGGTGATCGACGCCACGGGCGGCCAGTATTACGCCCAGCGCCTTGCCGCGAAGGGCATCACCTACATCGGCTCGTTCCACAACGGCTTCCGCCAGCTGACGAACTCCAAGACCGCGGTCGACGAACCCTCGGATCTCAAGAATCTGAAGATCCGCGTTCCCGGCAGCGAGGTCTATATGGGCTTCTTCCGCGCCCTCGGCGCCGACCCGACCTCCATGAGCTGGTCCGAGGTCTTCACCGCCATCCAGCAGGGCAC
>CAMJHX010000234.1 GCA_946405655.1 uncultured Clostridia bacterium | reverse complement strand
CCCTGCACCCGCGCGCAGGCGGTCACCTTCCTCGCGCGTTACGTCGGCGCGTAATCCAAATCCATAAAAAGCTCTCCCAAATCGGGAGAGCTTTTTTATTGCAGCCGGAGATTGAGCGTCCGATCCAATTCCTCCAGAAGCCCCTCGACCTGCGGCGTCATCGCCTTGCCCCGGTGCAGCACGGTCTGCACGGTCTGCCGCACCTCCCATTCGGGAACGGACAGGAGCTTCACGCGCCCGGCGTCCGCGGCGGACTGCACGGTGTAGAGCGGCAGGATCGTCACGAACGGGCTCCGCTCGATGAGCCGCAGCGCCGCCGCCGCGCTCTGCAGGCGAAAGACCGGGCTGCATTCGAGACGCCGCTGCGAGAGCGCCTGCTCAAACTGCAGGCTGTAGGGCGCGGCGCGCTCCATGAGCACGAGCGGCTGCCCGGCGAGCGCCTTGAGCGTGACGGAATCCTGCCTGCAGATCTCCAGCGCCGGGTTTGCCGCCGCCGCGATCCTTGCCGAGCGCTCCGCCCAGATCTGCCATTCGGCGGCAGGGAGGGGGTCTGTGATCACGCAGGCGGCGTCGAGCTCGCCGCGCCGCAGTCGCTCCAGCAGCATCTCCGTCGTGTCGAGCGAGAGCTCCAGCTGCACGCGCGGAAAGCGCTCGTGATAGGAAATCAGCGCGTCCTCCAGCAGCAGCTCGGAGATCGAGTCTGTGAGCCCCACGCGCACCGTCCCGCCGAGAAACGCCTCCGACTGCGTCAGCTGCTCCATCCGGAGCGCGATCGTGCACAGCTCCCGCGCGTAGGGGAGCAGCTCCTCGCCATACTGCGTCAGCGTCACCTGCCGCCCGATGCGGTTGAAGAGCGGCGCGCCGATCTCCTGCTCCAGCTGCGCGATCTGCGCGCTCACGCTCGACTGGGAATACCCCAGCGCCTTCGCCGCGTGCGTGAAGTTCTGCATCGACGCGGCCTTCAGAAACGTCTTCAGATTCCGGATCTCCATGTCCTCACCTCTGAGACGAGTATAACCCAAAGCTCTGTGGAAATCAATCGGAAACTCCGATTGCAATCATCGAAACCATTTGTTTTTCAAATCGAACGAATCGTGCTATCCTGTGCATGGAGAACCTGAAAGAAAACGAACAGGAGGCAGCACCATGAAAAACACCACCATCGCCGTCCACGGCGGCACGAGAAAAGACGATACCTTCGGCGCGATCAACGAGCCGATCTATATGACCAGCAACTACCGCATCCCGACCGACGGCACGCCCGTCGACTGGAGCGGCACGCACAGCAACATCTACCAGCGCAACCGCAATGTCAACCAGATGGTCCTGCAGGACAAGCTCTGCGCCATGACCGGCGCGGAGGACTGCGCCGTCTTTGCCAGCGGCGTCGCGGCGCTCTCCGCCGTGTTCACGACGTTCCTCAATTCCGGCGACCACGCCATCGTCTCCGAGGTCTGCTACAGCGCCACGAATCTGCTCTTCCGCAAATATCTCCCGGAGAAGTACAACATTGAGGTCACCCTCCTCGACACGACCGACACCGAGGCCGTCCGCGCCGCCGTGCGCCCCAACACGAAGCTCATCCACGTCGAGACCCCGGGCAACCCCACCACCGGCGTCAGCGATCTGGACGCCATCGCGGAGATCGCGCACGCCGCCGGTGCGCTCCTGAGCGTGGACGCCACGTTCGCCGGCCCCGTCTGCCTCTATCCGCTGCGCCGCGGCGCGGATCTGGAGATCCACAGCATGACGAAGTATATCAACGGCCACGGCGATTCCCTCGGCGGCTGCGTCCTCGGCGCGACCAAGCTCATCGATGAGATCAAGGAGCTCGCCATGGTCAATTACGGCGGCATTCTCAGCCCCTTCAACGCCTGGCTCATCGCCCGCGGCCTCGTCACGGCGCCGCTGCGCATGCGCCAGCACAGCGAAAACGCCCTCGCCGTCGCGCGCTGGCTCGAAGCCTGCCCCGCCGTTCGCTTCGTCTGGTATCCCGGGCTCGAGAGCCATCCGCAGCACGACCGCGCCGTGCGCTATATGAACGGCCAGTATTCCGGCATGATCTCCTTCGATCTGAACGGTGATGAGGCGGCGCACCAGAGGTTCTTAAACGCGCTCACCCTCGTCACACACGCAGTCTCCCTCGGCGACGTCGAGAGCCTCATCGTCTATTATGACAAGAGCAGCGACAAGCTTCCGCACTATCCCGAGATCTACCGCGAGGGCTTCTTCCGCTTCAGCATCGGCCTCGAGGACGCCGAAGACATCATCGCCGACCTCGAGCAGGCCATGAAGATTTCTGGTATTCTTTGAAATGAAAAGGGCACATTGCAAATGCATGCCCAACTCTATTCTGGTGATACACAGTTAGAGTCTTGTCATCCTGAGCGGAGCGCGACAGCGCGGAGTCGAAGGATCTTGGCACCGCTGCAAAACAGAACCACCAGCGTTTGTCCTGCTGCTCTGCCAAGATTCTTCGACTCCACTTCGTTACGCTCAGAATGACACGCTTATTTACTGCGCTGCATAAGTCTCCCCTGCCATCTGGCAGGGGAGACTGTTATTATGCTTTATTGAACTTCTCCTTCGGCTGCTTGCAGCGCGGGCATTTCCAGTCCTCCGGCAGAT
>CAMJHX010000233.1 GCA_946405655.1 uncultured Clostridia bacterium | reverse complement strand
AAAACGTCTGGAAGGAAAAATATCTTCCCTCCTCGGCCAACACCGTCATGGTGCATATCCTCAAGCTGCGCAAAAAGCTCGAGGATGACCCCGGCAATCCCAAGCTGATTCGAACCATCTGGGGAAAGGGCTATCAGATTGACTAAATGTCGAATCTTCTTCCATTCGCTCCGCAGCCGCATGACGGCGGTGCTGCTCGCGGCAGCGGCAGCGGCGCTGTTGGCTTATTATCTCGTGTCGCTGGTTGCCAATTGGAGCGTGGATCACTGGTATCTCACCGAGCGCGCGCAGCACCGCCGCAACGACGCGATCGCCGAGCGGCTGCAGGAGCAGCTGGATCGCAAGCCCATCAGCGCGGCGGATTCCTCTGCGCTTCAGAAGTGGGTGGTAAAGCGCGAATTCGTGACACTCGTCGTGTTCCTGCCTGGCGTTCCCTATGAGGTCGACCCGTGGGGCACGCAGGATCTGCAGAACGATTCGGATCTTCCCTGGAACCTCAGTCGACAGGGCTTTGACTTTTATCCGGTTACCTTTTCCGATGGAGAGTACACCGTCGCCGTCTCGGAGACGAGCGAGCTGCGGCTCTATCAGTTCAGCGACTATCTGGCGCTTGCAGCGGCATTTGCCGTGCTCATGGCAATTTTGCTCACGCATTCCAGGTGGCTGACGAAGCGTGTCCGCGTCCTCTCCGGGGAGGTCAACGCGGTCTCGCACGGCGAATTGGAGCACGAAATTGTGCCGATCTATGATGATGAGATCAGCTCGCTCGCGCGGGATGTGGAGCACATGCGCAGCACCATCATCCAGCGCACCCGCAGCGAACAGAGTGCTCTGCAGGCAAACAGCGAGCTCATCACCGCGCTCAGCCATGATATCCGAAACCCGCTCACCGCGCTCATCGGCTATCTCGAGCTGCTGGAGATGGATCTCGACCGTCTCCCGGAGACCGACCGCGAATATGTCCGCGCCTGTCTGGAGAAGAGCTACCGCATCCGCGATCTCTCGGGCGAAATGTTCCGCTATTTCCTCGTCTACGGCAAGGAGGCGCAGGCGGTGGAGCTTGAGGATTACGATGCGCAGGAGCTCATGTTCCAGATGCTCGGCGAGTACTGCGAGGATCTGCTCTCGCGCGGCTTTCAGGTGGAGACCGCCTCGCTGGAGGAGACCTGCACCCTGCGCACGGACGCCCATCTGCTCAAGCGCGTCGTGGATAATCTCGAATCGAACATCATCAAGTACGCCGATCCCGCCGAGCCCGTGCGGATCGAGGCGTGTCGAGAAGGTGAGAAGCTGCTCATGCGCTTTCAAAACCGCGTGGCGGCGCTGCGTCCCGGCGCGGTGGAGAGCAACCACGTCGGTCTTCGCACCTGCAGCGCGATCATCAATCTGCTGGGCGGAACGTTCCGCACCGAGGTGGTCGACGGCACGTTCGAGGCGGAATGCATCCTGCCGGTCAAAGAATAAAAACAGCGCGTGCAGAAGTCTCCTGCACGCGCTTTCGGTTTATTCCGCCCGGTGATCCCGAAACAGCAGGGAGATGCACCAGACGGCGGCGATGCCCACGAGCGTGTAGACCACGCGGCTGAGCGTGGACGTCTGTCCGCCGAACAGCGCCGCCACCAGATCGAACCGAAACAGACCGATGCTGCCCCAGTTGAGACCGCCGATGATCGTGAGGATCAGCGCGATGCGATCGAGAACCAACATGCTTACCACTCCTTTTCTCAGCAATAAGCATATTGTTTCCGCACAGGAGGGCAATCATACAGCCGGCGAAGAAATTTTTTCAAAGCGCCCGGCTTCGACCCTTCCCGACACGCCGAGTGTGCTATGCTCTGATCACAGCTTATCCAATGGGTCCTCTGATCCGGAGGGCACGGCTCATATCTTTATCCCTTGGCGTCATCCGATGCCGAAACCCTGTACTGGCGGGCTTGCAAAAGCCCGTCTTTTTTGCGAAAAAAGCCTCGCCCGGTTCGCAGGCGAGGCAGTAATTTGCATTTTCAGAAGCGTGCGCGGGTTTTCCCGTCTCTGGCTTCAGCATAGCATTTCAGGCCGAAGAAGGCAAGCGGAAAAGATTACCACGCGCCTCTGGCCTTCAGCGCGGTCATGTAGGGGTTGTAGCGCCGCTCAAAGTCGAGCGAGGACGCCTCCATGTGGCCCGGATAGACCTCATAGTCGCCCTCGAGCGAGGCGAGACGGGCGAGGGAGCGCAGCTCCTGCTCCATGCTGCCGCCGGGGAAATCCGTCCGTCCGCAGGAGCCCTGAAACAGCGTGTCGCCCGTAAAGAGCGCGTCGCCGCAGCGGAAGGTGACGCCGCCGGGCGTGTGGCCGGGCGTCTCCAGCGTGTCGAACACGAGTGGGCCGACCTGAATCTGGCTGCCCTCGTGGAGCATGATGCTCCCGTCCGGCGGCTCATAGGCGAACATGTCGGAGCCCACGGCGCTGCCGGCGTCCGCCGGGTGCATATACACCGTCGCGCCGGTCTCCTCCTGTACGGCCTCCACCGCGCCGACGTGGTCATAATGCCCGTGCGTGAGCAAGATCGCCTCGCACTTGAGGTGGTTCTCCTCCAGATAATCGAGGATCGTGTTGCTCTCATCGCCGGGATCGATCACAGCGCAAAGCCGGCTCGTCTCATCGCCGACCACATAGCAGTTGGTCATCAGATG
>CAMJHX010000232.1 GCA_946405655.1 uncultured Clostridia bacterium | reverse complement strand
TTCAGCACCCGCTTCTTATTCCTCGTCCACTCCGGGGCGATCAGGAGCGGCCCCGGCGCGTCTCCGGTCAGGCGGTGGATGACGGTCTCCTCCGGCAGGATGCGGAGGCTCTGGGCGATGAGCTCGGCGTATTCCTCCATCGTCAGCAGGGGGAAGGGCACTTTTTCGTACTGCTCGCCCAGCTGCGTGCCGCGCAGGATGTGCAGCATCTGCAGCTTCACGCCGTCCGGCGGGGGATCGAGCGCGGCGAGATACCGCACGGTGTCGAGCATGTCCTCCCTCGTCTCGCCGGGGAGGGAGAAGATCATGTGCACAACCACGGTCAGACCGAGGCTCTTCAGCGCGCGATAGCCCTGCTCGAACACGGCGAGATCATACCCCCGGTGCACCGCTTTTGCCGTGCGCTCGTGGATCGTCTGCAGGCCGAGCTCGATCCAGACGGGCTTGATGGCGTTTAAGCGTTCCAGCATGGCGAGCACGTCGCCGCCGAGACAGTCCGGCCTTGTGCCGAGCGAGAGGATCTCGATCTCCTCGTGCCGAAGCGTCTCGGTATAGAGCGCCTCGAGCCGGTTCAGGTCGCCGTAGGTATTTGTGTAGGACTGGAAGTAGGCGATGAAGCGCTTCGCGTCCGTTTTCTTTCGGATGCGCGCCTTCGCGTCGGCCAGCTGCTCGTCGATCGGCGCGGGCCCGGCGGCAAAATCGCCGGAGCCGCCCTCTGAGCAGAAGGTGCAGCCGCCGTATCCGATCGTCCCGTCCCGGTTCGGGCAGGTGCAGCCGGACGACAGCGAGAGCTTATAGACCTTCTCGCCGTACTGCTCGCGCAGAGCCTCGCTCAGCCGCCGCATTTATTCCGCTCGTCTGCCGTCGCAGAGATAGAAGACCGTGAGCAGGCCGGGGCCGCAGTGCGCCCCGATCACGACGCCGAGTCCGCTGATCGTAATCTCGCCCACCTCGGGATGCGCCTTGAAGATCTCGCTGCGCACCCACTCGGCGTCGGCCTCGCAGTCGGCGTGGAGGATGTGGATCTTCGTGCCCGTCGCGTCGATGCGCGAGAGGTCGTTCAGCACGCCGCTCAGGATCATGCGCAGCGCCGCCTTGCGGCCGTGCGCCTTCTTCGCCACTTCGAGCGTGCCGCGGTCGGGCACGTACAGCACGGGCTTGATGGAGAGGAGCGAACCCACGAGCGCCGCGGAATTGGACACGCGCCCGCCCGCCTTGAGGTAATTGAGATCGTCCACGGTGAAGCGGTGCGCGATCTTGAGCTTGTTCTCCTCGCCCCATGCGATCACCTCGTCAAACGAGGCGCCCGCCTCGTGCCGCTCCACGAGGTTGTCCACCAGCGTGCCGAGACCGCCGGAGATGCAGTAGGTGTCCATGATGTAGAGCTTCTGCTTCGGATAGTCCGGGCGCACAGCCTCCGCCGCCTTGTTCGCGTTCACGAAGGAGACGGACATCTCGCGGCTCATGTCGAGAAAGAGGACGTCCCTGCCGGTCTCCAGCAGCTCGCGGAAAAACTCCTCGTAGACAAACTCGTTGATCATCGAGGTCTTCAGCCGGTCGCCGTTTCGCATTCCGGCGTAGACGGCGGCGCGCGTCTCCTCGCAGCAGTCGTCCTCGCACAGGCGGTCGCCCACGGTGTAGGTGTAGGGGATGAAGGGAATGGCGTGCGATTCCAGATACGTGCGCGGCAGGTCGGATGTGGATGAGGTTGCGATGATATAGTCGTTCATGGTGTTTCCTCCGTCTTTTTCGTTCCGAGGGCAGATTATAGCACAACCCAGGTCAAAAATCCAGCGCCGACCGATTTGGTTGACACAGGGGGAGATTTGGCGTATGCTGAACATGAATTAGAAATGAGGAATTAGGAATGAGGAATTGAAGGAGCGCTTCGCGCGATTCAAATCTGTCGGCGTAAGCCGACACCATCACTCCTAACTCCTAACTCCTAACTCCTAATTCCTAATTGTCCGGAACCTATCCGCATCACTTTCGTCCATCAAGACTGGAGGACTGAACATGCACATCTCCATCCAGCGTCTGCGCTCTTCCGCGCGCCTGCCGCATCGCGGTTCGGATTTTGCCGCGGGCTATGATCTCTATGCCGCGCCCGCGGACGGCGAGGCGGTGACGATCGCGCCGCACACGACCGCCATGATCGGCACGGGTCTTGCCGCCGCGATCCCGGCGGGCTATTTCGGCGGCATCTTTGCGCGCAGCGGACTCGCCGCCAAGCAGGGACTGCGCCCTGCCAACTGCGTCGGCGTCGTGGACGCGGACTACCGGGGCGAGATCACCGTCGCCCTCCACAACGACACGGACGAGCCGCGCGTGATCCAGCCCGGCGACCGGATCGCCCAGCTGGTGATCCTGCCGTTTCTCGCGGCGGATTTTGACGAAACCGACGCCCTTCCCGAGACCGACCGCGGCGCGGGCGGCTTCGGCAGCACCGGCATGCAATAAACACCAAACTGACATAAAGGAGAAACGAACATGAACGAAAAAACCAAGGATATTCTCGATCGCCTGAAGGACCTCGTCCATGAGGGCAACATCCGCCGCGTCCTCGTCAAGAAGGACGGCGAGACCATTGTGAACGTCCCGCTGACGGTCGGCGTCGTGGGCGGCGTGCTCGCGCTCAACGCGCCGCTGCTGCTCGTGGCCACCGCGGTCGC
>CAMJHX010000231.1 GCA_946405655.1 uncultured Clostridia bacterium | reverse complement strand
CGCGGCCAGATCGAGATCGACCCCGAGCGCCGCAGCGCCAAGCGCTTCGGCGAGAACGTGGAGCTCACGGTCAAGGAGTTTGACCTGATCGAGCTTCTGATGCGCAACCCCGGCAAGGTCTACAGCCGCGAAAATCTGCTCGACCTCGTCTGGGGCTATGAGTATCAGGGCGATATCCGCACCGTAGACGTCCACATCCGCCGCCTGCGCGAAAAGCTCGAAAAGCAGCCCAACAGCCCGGAGTACATTATTACAAAATGGGGCGTGGGTTATTATTTCGCAGAGGCGTAAAAGAACGCGAGTTAGGAGTTAGGAGTTAGGAATTAGGAATTAGGAATGATACCTTTAAACTCCACACTCCACACTCCAAACTCCACACTTGAAATTGAGGCGCACAGACTATGGATGATTCTACACCTAAAAAGCCATACCGCTCCAGTGTGCAGCTGCAGTTTGCGGCGTATTTCTTCCTGCTCACGGTCGTGCTGCTGGCGCTTTTGAACACCTATCCGCTGCGCGCGTCGCGCGATGTGGTGTTCTCCGAGAAGGAGAGCGCGCTCATGAGCCGCGCGTCGGTGCTCTCGTCGTCCCTCTCCCTGATGGAGACGCTCACCGAGGACAACACCCGGCAGGTGCTGAGCCTGCTTGACACGACGGGCCTCGAGCGCGTGCTCGTCACCGATCCGGAGGGCGTGCCGCTATACGACACGAACGATGAGGATGCTGCTTCGCCCACGGAGGTCAAAACTGCGCTCAGGGGCAAGGCGGCCTTCCGCTCGAGGTTCGACATGACGGCCTTCGACTCCGGCGCCGCCGTGCCGGTGCGCAACAGCGGGCACACCATCGGCGCGGTCTACATTCTCGAGCACGACGCGGATCAGGCGGAGCTGATCGTCTCGATCCAGCACCGGCTCGGCACGATCTCCCTCGTCGCGGCGCTGCTCGCGCTCGTGATCATCATCTTCTCCATCCGCATGATGACGCGCCGCATCACCATGCTCGCCGACGGCGTGCGCACCGTGCAGTCCGGCGACTATTCCTTCCGCCTGAAGCTCACCGGCAACGACGAGCTGACTGAGCTCGGGAGCGAACTGAACCACCTCACCGAGCGCCTCGAGACCACGGAGGCCGAGCGCCGCCGCTTCGTGTCGGACGCATCGCATGAGCTCAAGACCCCGCTCGCCTCCATCCGCCTGCTCTCGGACAGCATCGTCCAGAGCGAGGGCATGGACGCCGCGACCATGCGCGAATTCGTCACCGACATCGGCGCCGAGGCCGAGCGCCTCCAGCGCACGACGGAAAAGCTCCTCAACCTCTCCCGCCGCGACGACGGCGTGCAGGGCGATGTGCAGGACGTCGACCTCAAGGACGCTGTGGACGGCACGCGCCGTCTGCTCGAGCCGCTGGCGCAGGCAAGCAGCGTCACGGTCGAGACCGATCTCGCCGAGGGCTGCGTCGTCCGCGCGACGGAGGACGATATTTATCATATTGTGTTCAACCTCGTCGAAAACGCGATCAAATACAATCTCCCGATGGGGAAGGTGCTCGTCAAAACCGCGCGCGAGGGCGGCCGCTGCCGTCTCATCGTGGAGGACACCGGCATCGGCATCCCGGAGGCGGATCGGCCGAACGTCTTCACGCGCTTCTACCGCGTGGACAAGGCGCGCAGCCGCGAGCACGGCGGCAGCGGCCTCGGCCTCTCCATCGTCCACGACGCGGTCAAGCTCTACGGCGGCGAAATCACCGTCGAGGGCGTAGAGCCGCACGGGACGAGGTTTGTTGTGGATTTCCCGGCGGCGGGAGAGAATTAGGAATTAGGAGTTAGGAGTTAGGAACACATATTTAAACTCCACACTCCACACTCCAAACTCCACCCTCTAAGCCCCATATTTTGCGCCGTTTTCCTCCTCTGACCACAAGGCGGCAAATTTCACAAAAATTAAGATAAAATTTCTCCGAAAAGAACAAAAATCCCCCTTGACAAACGAGGGGGATTTTGATATCTTATTAGGGCGCCTGTGCGAGAGCAGGGCGTAGTATGCGATGAAGCGGGAGATTGCAGCGTACCGCTGGTAACTTCCGTGGAGTATGTCCGCTGTCGGATCCTTTTCCGGCAGGCAATCGGGCGGCTGAAGCTCCTGACACCGCGTATATCACCCGAAAGGGAACGGAAAACCCGGCGAAAGCCGGTTCGTTTTTCGGACGGGGTTTGATACGCACGGTTGGGTGTGCAGAAGCTTCACCCGTGCGAACCCAGGCAGAGCCAATGCTGCCAATCAAATTCGTAACGGAGGAAAAACAACATGGCAAACAAAAAGATGATCCGCATTCGCCTCAAGGCGTACGATCACCAGCTCATCGACAAGGCGGCCGAGAAGATCGTCGAGACCGCCAAGCGCACCGAGGCGAAGGTCTCCGGCCCCATTCCGCTGCCGACCAAGACCGAGATCGTCACCATCCTGCGCGCTGTTCATAAGTACAAGGACAGCCGCGAGCAGTTTGAGCGCCGCACCCACAAGCGCCTGATCGACATCATGAGCCCCACCCAGAAGACGGTTGAGGCCCTGACGACTCTGGAGCTGCCTGCGGGCGTCGAGATCGACATCAAGCTGTAATTTAACCCACAATCTCACCCATACCCGCAGCTTGCGTATGCGGGCGGGTCAAGTCAGAAGCCTCTGTCAG
>CAMJHX010000230.1 GCA_946405655.1 uncultured Clostridia bacterium | reverse complement strand
TTCCCGCATCGTCGTCACCCTGACCGTCACGGCTCCTGTGAAGGAAATGGTCAAGGAGCTCGACGCGGATTACATCATCACCTACAACGCTGCCAGCAGCATGTCGGCCGGTCTCGTCAAGTGGATCGCGACCAAAAAGATGAAGGCGGACGTCGCCTACAACGACCGCGTGCTCAAGTGGGAGAGCTTTATGGAGCTCGGCTACGGCCACGAGGACGAGGTGGAGACCGTCGACTACAGCGAGTTTGAGCTCGCGGGCATCGCCCTCACGGGCGGCACGACCGGCGCGCCGAAGGGCGTCATGTTCTCGAACGACGGCTTCAACGCCGTGGCGATGGATTTCCGCTACTGCGGCGTGGAATACGACCGCAAGCACCGCTTTATGAACATCATCCCCGCCTTCGCAAGCTACGGCATGGTGGCGAGCCTGCACATGCCGCTCTCTCTGGGTCTGGAGATGATCATCATCCCGAAGTTCGACTCCGACCAGGTCGGCAAATACATCAAGGAATACCGCCCGCAGCACACGCTGATGGTGCCCGCGCACTATGAGAAGCTGATGAACTCCAAGGAGATGAAGGACGGCTTCCGTCTGGACTTCTTCGTGACCGCCGGCTCCGGCGGCGACACGATGAACGCCGGTCTCGAGGGCAAGCTCAACGGCTTTTTGAAAGAGCGCGGCGCCATGTTCCCGCTCAGCCAGGGCTACGGCATGAGCGAGGTCTCCTCCGCCGCCTGCTGCAGCTGCAACGGCAACTTCCGCTCTCTCAGCGTGGGCTATCCCCTGCTGATGAACACAATGGGCATCTTCAAGCCCGGCACGACGGAAGAGCTCGGCTACAACGAGGAGGGCGAGATCTGCATCACCGGCCCCGCGCTGATGCTGGGCTATCTGAATAACCCTGAGGAGACCGAGAAGATCATGGTCAAGCACCCGGACGGCACCGTCTGGATCCACTCCGGCGACCTCGGCAGCATGGATGAGGATGGCTTCATCTTCATCAAGGGCCGCATCAAGCGCATGATCATCATGTTCAACGGCCACAAGGTCTTCCCCACGTTCATTGAGGACGTGCTCGGCAAGCACCCGGACGTGATGAGCTGCGCCGTCGTGGGCGTGACCGACCGCGAGCACGCGCAGGGCAAAAGCGTCCACGCCGTCGTGCAGCTGAAAAACCACGAGCGCACGCAGGAGGAAGTGCAGGCAGAGCTCTATGACCTCATGGGTCAGGAGATCGAGTCGAGCGTCATTCCGAAGACGATGCAGTTCGTGGAAGAAATGCCGCACACCGGCATGGGCAAGATCGACTATCTGAAGCTCGAAAAGGACTACGACGCGATGACCGAGCCGGTCGCCGCCGCAAATTAATCAACCATTGTATACCTCCGCGGGCAGGTTCCATCCCCCTGGCCCCGCCCGCGGATACGCTCCGCAGCAAGATCCATCATCCTACTGCGGAGCTTTTTTAGCAGGTCCATTCCCATATTTGAGCAATTTATAACATAATAAGGAGGACGTAAAAAATGAAGCAATTTCGCAAGAGCATCTGTCTGGTGCTCGTCTTGATGCTGCTGGTCGGCATGACCGGCGCGTTCGCGACCGCCAGCACCAACCCGGAGCGCTACGACTACGACTGCTACAGCGGCTACAACACCTATATGTGCATTGGTGACAGCATCGCGGCAGGCTACACCGTGAGCGGCATTTACATGGATCCCGTCGGTCTGGGCTTTCAGCGCGTGACCGGCGCGTATCACGATCTCGTTGCCACCGGCATCGACGCCGATCTGCTGCAGATGGGCTGCAGCGCGTTCCGCTGCGTGGAGCTGCGCTACATTCTCGACGGCGTCTATTCCGACACCGACGGCATCTGGAACATGGCGTTCGCGCAGGCCTTCGCCATCGAAAATCTCGACGCGCTCCGCCCCTACTTCATCGGCGCGATTCAGGCCTCCGACATCATCACGATCAACCTCGGCTCGAACGACATCCTCTCCTACTCCTACATCCGCGCGATGCTGAAGATGTATGAGGACAACAGCACCGACGCCGAGAAGGCCGTGAAGGCATGGATCGAGGAGAACGGCGGCGACGTCGGACAGGCTTTCCTGAGCATGCTCTCCTCCCTGCAGTCCATCGGCAAGCTCCCCGCGGTGCTCGCGGAGTTCACCGCCGCCTTCAACGAGGCGTTCAACAAGTATAAGCAGGACTGGAACGCCGCACTCAAGGCGATCTACGAGCTGAATCCCGATGTGCAGATCATCACCGTCGGCGTTTATAACCCCGCGAACAACATCTCCATCACCGAGGGCGGCAGCTTCAAGGTCGGCCCCTTCATGCAGCCGTTCGTCGACCAGATCAACGCCTTCCTGAAGTCCGGTCATGACTACGCCAAGCAGTGCCCGTTCGCGGACGTGAGCGGCACCGAGACCTGGCCGATCTCCGTCACCGGCGGCGACTTCACCGCGAAGTACAACTGGTGCTCACACCCGACCCGCGCCGGCCACATGTACATGGCCTCGAAGATCATGGAAGTGATCCCGAACCGCTACGCCGAGGAGGAGCCGGTTGTGGATCCGACGGATGATCCCTCCACCGATCCGGCGGATGATCCCTCCACCGATCCGGCCGACGATCCCTCCACCGATCCGGCTGACGATCCCTCCACCGATCCGGCTGACGATC
>CAMJHX010000229.1 GCA_946405655.1 uncultured Clostridia bacterium | reverse complement strand
GCTCTTTTACAGTGTTTTTGTTTATGAAATATCAAAGATCAGCAATTGACGAGCATTGATTCGAATGGTAAAATACAATAATAAGTAGGATTAAAATTGTTCATCGTTCGCAGAAGGGAGGACGTCCATGCAAGCGGAGCGCACAAAGCTGTATGCCGATTTGCGTCAGCTTGTGTTCCATGCCGGAGAGCAGTTCCCGCAGACGCAGTTTTTCCTGAGCCAGGACCCGGCGTTCCCGTTCGTCACGGGGCAGGGGCTTCTGGAGGCGTGCGGTCAGTTTGGCAGCTGGATCTCCCGACGGGGGCAGACCGGGTGCCATATTGCGCTGCTGGGGCCGAACTGCGCCGCCTGGCTCACGTGCTTTTTCGCCGTGATCAGCAGCGGCTGCGCCGTCGTCCCGCTCTATTACGGCTCTCCGCTAGAGGATCAGGCCTACTGCCTCAGAAAGTCGGACAGCGTCATTCTCCTCTATGACAAAAGCTGCGAGAAGGACGCCGTCGCCCTGCGCGAGGGGCAGCCGGGGTTGGAGATCTTTGAGCTGCACGCCCTGCTGTATGACCTCGATTCCGTCGGCGCGGCGACGTTCCCGCCGCTGCAGCCGGAGGATCTCTGCGCGCTCTACTTCACCAGCGGCACCACCGAGCAGAGCCGCTGCGTCATGCTCACGCACCGCAACCTCGGCGCGATGGTCTCCGCCGCCATGCCCATCCTGCCGCTCTCGCCGAAGGACACGGGCCTGAGCGTCATGCCGCCGAGCCACACCTTCGAGATGATGACGAACATCGTCGGCGCGCTGCACTGCGGCGGCACGCTCTATATCAACCAGAGCCTGCGCACCGTCAAGTCCAATCTGAAAAAGTACCAGCCCACCATCATCGTCACGGTACCGCTCCTGCTGCAGACGATCAAAAAGGAAATCCTCGCGCAGGTCCGGCGCCGCGGAAAAACCGAGCAGTTTGAAAAGGCGATGCGCATCAGCCTGAAGTTTCGCCGCCGCGGGATCGACATTTCGCATAAGCTCTTTTCCGAGGTGTATGAGACGCTGGGCAAAAATCTCCGCTATTTCATCTGCGGCGGCGCCGCGCTCGATCCGGAGCTGATCACGTTTTTCGATGGCCTGGGCGTCACCGTCCTGCAGGGCTACGGCATCACCGAGTGCTCGCCGATCGTCGCCTGCAACACGCCCGAGCGCAACCGCCCCGGCTCCATCGGGCAGGTGTTTCCCAGCTGCGAGGTGCAGATCATCGAGGGCGAGATCTGCGTGCGCGGTGAGAGCGTCTCCGCGGGCTACTATCACGACCCCGAGTCCACCGCCGCCGCGTATCACGACGGCTGGTTCCACACCGGCGACCTCGGCCATTTCGACGCCGACGGATTTCTCTATTACGACGGACGCTGCAAAAACCTCATCGTCCTCTCCAACGGCGAGAACGTCTCTCCGGAAGCGCTGGAGCAGAAGCTCTACCGCGTCGAGGGCATTCTGGACGCCGTGGTATATGAACGCAACGGCTGCATCACCGCCGAGGTCTGGGCGGACCCGAATGTGTTTCCGGATCGCGAGAGCCTCTGGAGCGCGATCAGTTATGTAAACCGAACCGTCAGCGCCTGGCAGCAGATCGGCGATCTCGTCATGCGCACCGAGCCCTTTGAAAAGACCGCAACCCAAAAAATCAAACGCTATGAACGGCGAAAGGAGAAGCCATCATGGAAGAAAGACTGAAAGAGATTCTGGCAGAAGCCGCCGATGTGAGCCCCGAGGTGATCCAGTCCGACACGCGGCTGATCGCCGACCTCGGCCTGACGTCCTTTGACTTTGCGGACATCGCCGCGCAGGCGGAGGAGGAGTTCAACATCCGCATTCCGGATGAAGCCATCACCAAGATCGAGACGTTCAACGACGTGCTCTGTCTCGTGCAGGAGGGCCATATCGAATGCCTCTGACGCTGCAGCGGGATCTGGACCGCCGCAACGTCGCCTTTGACCACGATTTCATTTTCAAAATCCGCAGCTTTGATTTCAAAGCGCTCATCACCCGCTACCGGGGCACGAACTGTGTCCCGGCGGAATACGGCGTCATCGTCACCGCCTGGCAGAAGAGCATCTACCGCTTCGGCGGCATTCCGCTCGAGGAGACGATCGTCGCGACCATTCTGGTCCACTGGGACGGCACGGTGCACGGCGTCAGTCTCGACCGGCGCAGCCACGGCGGACTCGGAAGGCTGTGCGATTTTGTCCATTTGGAGCAGTGCATGGCGCGCATTCTGCGCGGCAGGCAGTTCGGCGAGTTTTGCCGTGTCTGCCCCACGGCGGGCGATGCGCAGTGCCTGCATCTGTTCGAGGTGCTGAGCTCCGCATCCAGCTTCTATGCCCATCTGCGCGAGCAGGGGCGCACAAGCGGGTCGGAGGAGGAACTGCTGAACCTCTATCCGAAGCGCGGCTGCATTCAGGCGGTGGACGAGCACTGGGTGCTGGGGGAAGAGCATCGGGCAGTCTGCACGCTCCGCCATCTGGAAAAGCCGAAGACGACGATCCGGCGCCTCCCGCGCGAGCTGCACAGCCGGATGCAGCTTACCTATGACGGAGAGACTGTGCTGGATGAGGCGCTCCATACAGCCGAATTCCCGGAGGTCTATGGGCAGATGAACCGCATCCTCGCGAAGTTCAGCCGCATCGAAAAGAAGAAGTTCGGCGTCAAAGGGCGCATGCGCTTTACCAATGCCACGGCCTTTACCGGGCT
>CAMJHX010000228.1 GCA_946405655.1 uncultured Clostridia bacterium | reverse complement strand
CCGCGAAGCGCGGCGGCAGACCCTGATGCTCGAGGATCCTGAGCCGCATCTCATGGTAATCCGCGGCGCTGATGTTGGAATACCGCGTGAAGGTGTTCAGCGCTTTCCACTCCGTCTCCAGGTTCTCCTCCGTTTCCTCGGTTCCGCCGTAGAGATGCGCATAGCGCAGATTGACCGTTTTGGCGAGGCGGACCATGCGGTCCTCCGTAATGTTCTCGATGCGGCTCGCCCGTTCCAGCCACGGGAAGAAGCGGACGCGCTGCCCCTCGCCAAACAGGTCGGAGAAATCGTCCTGCGCGGAGAAGCAGACGATCCCGGCAAGGCGCGGGAGCAGAAGCAGCTTCTGCAGCAGCTCGATCTGGCGCTCCTGCTCCAGAACCAGAATCATTCCGGCGTCCTGAAGCACGTCCGCCGCAGCGTGCCACGGCTCATCGTGCGGCACGACCCGGTCCCGGATCTCCTTCAGACCGGGATGGAGATCCAAAAACGCGCTGCAGTCTCCGAAAACGTGATAGGTGATCTCCTGCTGCGGGTCAAAGAGATTGTTCTGCAGCCCCCAGTAGAGCAGCTCCTCCCCAAGCGCGCCGAAGCCGATCAGCGCGATGCTGAAGCGGTGGCCGCGCGCAGCGGAGAACGGATAGAGGAAGGTCTCCTTCCAGAACAGGCGCGAGGCGAGCTCCTCGGGAGAGAAGCACTTGACGTTGGCGCCGATCTCCGTCAGCGTCTGCCGGGAGGAGCAGCGCAGATACACCGGCTTGTCCTGCAGCTGCGCGCGATGGCGCGCATAGAACACGAGGTTGTCCTGCTCCGCTCCCGCGAGGATATAGTTCCCCGCGCGGACGAGACGGTCGCCGCCGCGAATGCCGCGGCTGCCGAGCTGTTCGAGCAGAACGTCCTGCTGCGCCGCATCGCCGTAGACCGCAAAGCTGTCGGCGCGGCGCGAGACGAGCCACGCGCGCACGCGCGCGTTCACGGAGGAGACCGCAAGCAGGATCCCGCTCGTGGTCGCGATCGGCGCAAGCCATCTCGCGAGATCCACCAGCACGTTCGGCGGCGACTCCGTGTAGTTGATCACATACATGGTGACGCACCGGTACACCGCGTCCCCGAACGACACGCTTCGGTCGATCAGAAACCCCAGCATGCCGATCGCCGCCGGCAGCAGAAGCAGTATGAATTTCAAACAGCGATTCGAATTCTTCATGAGCATCACCCGGGAGTTATCGTTTTTTTGATGGTATCACAATCGGCGTGTGTTTGCAATTTTCCCGGCAGTCGGGCTACTTTCTTTCAGTTGAAGAGACGATACAAAAACGTCACGATCTGCGCGCGGGTGCAGGGCAGATCGGGAGAGAACGCCGTGTCCGAGGTGCCGTTCGTGACGCCGTATCCGGCCGCCCAGTCGACCGCTCCGGCGAACCACGCGCCCGCCGGCACGTCGGCAAAGCCGTCGAAATGCGCTCCCCCGTCGGGGCTTCCGGCGCTGCGCCAGAGGAGCGTGACGATCTCGGCGCGGGTGCAGCATTTGTTCGGAGAGAACGCGGTCTCGGACGTGCCGAGCGTGACGCCGCGCTCCACCGCCCAGCGCACCGCGTCGGCATACCACGCGCCGGGCGCGACGTCCGCGAACTTCAGATCCGTCCGCTCCGGCTCAGGGCACCCGAACGCGCGCCAGAGGAAGGTCACCGCCTCGGCGCGGGTGCATTCCCGCTCCGGTGCGAAGCGCGTCTCGCTCACGCCTTTGGTGACGCCGGTGTAAATCGCCCAGAGCATCGGGTCGTAGTAATATTCCTTTTCGGAGACGTCCGTGAACGGCACGGGGATCTCCAGCCGCTCGATGCGCACGCGGCTGACCGGATTGCCGTCCGCGTCCACGAACGCGCCGCCAAGGTATTGTCCGTTTTCCGGCTCCGTGATCGCCATGGGGAAGCGGATGAGGACCTCTCCCCATTCGGTCTCGACGGCGTCGGCGGTGATGATGCCGCCGGTGAAGCTCGCGTTCATGCCGCAGATCCTGCCCGCGGTCAGCGTGCCGCCGGAGACGGAAACGCCCTCGCGCCCCCAGACCGACCCGGCCTCCACCTCGCCGCCGCGCTGGTAATAGCCGAGGATCGCGTGGATATCGTCCGTCCGGACCGTGCCGCCGGTGACGGCGACGAGCTCGCCGCAGCCGGAGATCACCGGGCACCGGACGCTGCCGCCCTCGATCACGACGCCGCCGAGACCGCACAGGCCGTTCTGCACGATTTTGCCGGGCTGCGGGGGATCGTCCATCACGGGGCAGACGATCGTGCCGGACTCGACGCAGATCGGCGCGTCCCAGCAGGCGTAGAGGATCTCCGCGGTCAGACAGGCGTCACCCCGGATGGTGAGCCCGCCGACGGCGCAGAGCGCCTTCACGCGCAGATCCGCGTCCAGGATCAGCAGCGTATCGTCCGCGAAGGTGTAGGCGCCGCCGCTTTCCAGCTCGCTCGCGCGGACGTTACCACCCGCGTGCAGCACGCAGCCGTAGTCCTGATACAGCTCCTCGCAGAGGCTTTGGGCTCCATCGGGCAGCCCCTCAAGCCACGCCGGCACGTCCGCAGCCGCGGCGGGAACCGCCGGGAGCAGCGCGAGAGCCAGCAGCGCGCAGAGGAGCATCGCAAGCATTCGTTTCATTCAGATTCCTTCTTTCTTCTTTTCTTTGATCTCCTATCATATCACACGCCCCGCTATCTTTCAACGCGTCCGTACCGCGCC
>CAMJHX010000227.1 GCA_946405655.1 uncultured Clostridia bacterium | reverse complement strand
TATGCGCGTCATCACCGGAACTGCCCGCGGACGAAAGCTGAAGGAGCCCGTCGGCATGGACATCCGCCCGACCACGGACAGCGTCAAGGAAGCCATTTTCAATACCATCCAGTTTGATATCGAGGGCCGCCGCGTGCTCGATCTCTTCGCCGGCACGGGCCAGCTCGGCATCGAGGCGCTCAGCCGCGGCGCGAAGAGCTGCACCTTCGTCGATGAGAGCACCGCCGCCATCCGTCTCGTGCGCGAAAACCTCGCCGCCTGCAGGCTCTCGGGGGAAGTGGTGCAGACCGAGTCGGTCGGCTTTCTGTCCGGCTGCGGGCAGTATGATTTGATATTTTTGGATCCTCCTTATGATTCGACTTTACTTGACAAAGCGCTCTCCGCTGTAATACAATATGATAAATTGGCGGTCGGTGGGATTATTGTCTGTGAAAGCCGCCGCGAAAAGCGCCTGCCGGAGGTCCCCGCGCCCTACCGCATGAAGCGTCAGCGCGCTTACGGCAAGATCATGCTCACGCTGTACGAAAGGGAAGCCGACTGATATGAAAACTGCGATCTATCCCGGCAGCTTCGACCCGATCACGCTGGGTCATCTGAACATCATCCGCCGCGCCTCGGGCATCTTCGAGCGCGTGGTTGTCTGCATCATGAAAAACGCCGGGAAGCACAGCCCGATGTTTACGCGCGAGGAGCGCGTAGAGATGGCGCGGCTCGTCACGCAGCGCTACCCCAACGTCGAGGTCACCACGTTCGACGGGCTCATCGCCGAATATGCCCGCACCTTCCCCGAGGGCGCGGTCATCGTCAAGGGCCTGCGCGCGAACACCGACTTTGAGAACGAGTTTCAAATGGCGCTGATCAACAAGAAGATCAACCCCGATCTGGACACCATGTTCCTCACCGCGACGCAGAAGTACACCTTCCTCAGCTCGTCCGTGGTCAAGGAGCTCGCGAGCTACGGCGCGGATCTGAGCCCGTTCGTCCCCTGCGAAATCATCGACGACGTCATGCAGCGCGCCGCCGGAAACAATCCGTAAATCCTTAGTTCATTATAAATCTTCATTTGGGAGGCATTCAAATGGATCAGGCACAGGAAGTCATGGAGATCCTGGACGATCTCTATAGTATGGTATCGGAAGCCTGGGGCGTTCCCCTCGGCAATGAAAAGTGCATCGTGGAGCGCGATAAGCTGCTCGGCCTTCTGGATGAGATCAAGGACAAGCTGCCCAGCGAGCTTTCCGAAGCCCGCCGTCTGGTGCAGACGCGCAACGAGTTCATCACCAACGCCAAGCATGAGGCGGAGGGCATCCGCCATCAGGCGGAGGAGCGCGCCCGCGTGCTCGTCTCCGAGCAGGAGGTCGTGCGCGTGGCCGAGGCGAAGAGCAGCGAGATGATGGCCTCCACCGAGCAGCGCGTCGCGCAGCTGCGTCAGGCCGCGTCTCAGTTCTGCGTGCAGGCTCTGCAGGAGACCGAGCAGGCGATCGCCGCCGCGCGCGACAGCGCAGAGCAGTCCATCGTCGCCGCCGTGCAGAGCGCGGAGCAGGCGATTCAGGCCGCCATGCAGCAGTCCGGCAGCGCCATCCGTACCGCTCTGCAGAACGTGCAGAACACCCGCGCCGGCGTCACCGGCGCCCTCGGCAGCGAGGCGGCCCGCCCGGCTCGCCCCGCCGCCCAGCCGCAGCAGGCCACCCTCCCGCAGGGAGAGGACGGCGACGTCATGGATATGTAATCGTCATATGAAAAGAACGCCCCGACGTACTGTCGGGGCGTTCTTTTTCCTCCAGTGAGAGTGGAGAGTGAAGAGTGGAGAGTGGAGTTTCCTGGGTGGTGAGACTGTTCGGTAATCTAACCGTCTCCTGATCTCCACTCTCAACTCTCCACGCTCCACTCTCTGTTAAATCTCAACACTCACCGCACCACTGATATGACTCTTGGTGTAAAGGAGCACCGTGTCTCCCTCGCGCAGGATCATGCTCCCGTGGGGGATGAGCATCGTGCCGCGGCGCTTGATGAGCACGATCAGCGTCTGGCGGGAGATGTCGAGATCGCGGATTGCCACGCCGTTCCACGGGCTCTGCCGCCGCAGCTCGACCTCCTTGAGCTCAATGTGCCAGTCGTCCTTGAAAAACTCCGCGCCGATCACGAGCACGTCTCCGTCCTTGAGCTCCACATCGCCCTTCGGGATGACCACGTCCTTCCCGCGCTGGATCGCCGCGATGATCACGCCCGCGGGCAGACCCAGCTGGCGGATTTGCGCTCCGACCCACGGATCATTGCGGTGCAGCTGCACCTTGATGAAGTGCAGGTCATATTCGTTCGCCTGCTCGCTCAGGCGCTTGAGCCGCGTGTCCTGCTCCACGAAGCCGGCGCTGATGATACCGGTCGGGATCGCGACCATGCCGACGCCGAGGAAGGTGATCACGATGCCGAGGATGCGCCCCATCGTCGTCACGGGGTAAATGTCGCCGTAGCCGACGGTCAGCAGGGTGGAGGCGGCCCACCAGATGCCGGAGAACGCGTTGGAGAACACCTCCGGCTGCGCCTCGTTTTCGAGCGAATACATGCACAGGCTGCTCGCCAGCATCAGCACCAGAATGATCGACACAGAGGACACCAGCTGGTTCTTCTTGCTCGAGAGCACCGAGGTGATCACGTTCAGCGAGTCATAATACGCGTTGATGCGAAACAGTCGGAAAATGCGGATCACGCGCACGAGGCGGAACGCCGCCGCGCCGGACGG
>CAMJHX010000226.1 GCA_946405655.1 uncultured Clostridia bacterium | reverse complement strand
ACCCGCAGCCCCGCCTCGAGCGCGCGCGGGTCGGAGGAATCGAGCTGCAGCGGCAGATTCACCGCGCTCTGCAGCTTTTTCACCACGCGCGGCAGCATCTCCGCCTCGTTCACGCCGGGGTAGCCGACGTTCACGTCGAGGATCGCCGCGCCCGCGTCCTCCTGCTGCACGGCGAGCTCGAGGATGTAGTCCATGTCGTTTTCCAGCAGCGCCTGCTGGAAGCGCTTTTTGCCCGTGGGGTTGATGCGCTCGCCGATCACGCGCACGCCGTCGATGCGCAGCGGCTCCACCGGCGTGCACACAAAGCTCACGCGGTCATATTCCCGCGCGGCGGGCTTCTTACCCTTCAGCGCCTCCACGGTCGCGCGGATGTATTCCGGCGTCGTGCCGCAGCAGCCGCCGAAGATCGTCACGCCGAGGTCGGCGAACTCCGCGACGAGCGCGGCGAACCGCTCCGCGCTCATATTATAATGTCCGTCCACCGGGTCGGGCAGACCGGCGTTCGGCTTTGCGATCACGGGCAGGCGCGTGCTGCGGCAGAGCGTTTTCAGCACGTCCGTCAGCTGATCGGGCCCGACCGAGCAGTTCACGCCGATCGCGTCCGCGCCGAGCCCCTCGAGCGTGCGCGCCATGGATTCCACGGTGCAGCCCGTGAACGTGCGCCCGCTCTCCTCAAAGCTCATCGTCACGAAGACGGGCAGGGAGGTGGTCTCCTTGACGGCCAGCAGCGCCGCCTTCGTCTCATAGAGATCGCTCATCGTCTCAATCACGGCGAGATCCGCTCCGGCGGCCTCGCCCGCTTTGGCGATCTCCGCGAAGAGGTCGTAGGCGGATTCAAACGTCCGCTGTCCCATCGGCTCGAGCAGCTCGCCGAGCGGGCCGATGTCGAGCGCGACCTTCGCGCGGCCGCCCACCGCGTCCTTCGCGAGTTTCACCGCCGCGGAGATGATCTCGTCCACGGTCTTTCCGGTGCGCTTTAATTTCAGCGCGTTCGCGCCGAAGGTGTTCGTGTAGACCACCTGCGCGCCCGCGTCCACATAGGCGCGGTGCACCGCCGCGATCATCTCCGGCTGCTCCAGGTTCAGCAGCTCCGGCACACCGCCGGGCGGCAGTCCCATCGCCTGCAGCGTGGTGCCCATGCCGCCGTCGAGAATCAGAAAATCATTTGGAAAGACCACAGGTCGTGCCTCCTTTGCGGAATGTGCAGGTCTCCCTGCGCGCGCAGAATGCGCAGCCGCGCACGCGCGCGGGCTGCGGCGTGTCGGCAAGGCCGATCACGGCGGAAACCGTCTTCATCGGCACCATGAGCAGGCTCTCCGTCACCGTCACGCCGAGCCGCCGCTGGCTGTCGAGCGCCGCGCAGAGCGCGCGCTGCAGCGAAAGCGGCAGATCCCCGTAGCCGGGGCTGAATCGGTCGGTCAAAAACTTATCCGGAAACCGCGCGGCGATGGCCTTTTCCGCCTCATCGCACCCGGTCTCCACATAGGCGCTGCCGCAGGCGTCAAGCATGGCTGCCTGCGCCATGTCTCTGGCGGAGACGGCGCGCAGCCTCGCTTCAAACCCCGCGCCGAGCGTGCACAGCAGCAGCGCCGCGTCCGTGCACTCGCGCAGCATCACTTTCGCCATCTCCCCGGGCAATACCAGCCCGGAGCCATCCAGCGCCGCGCCTTCCGGCGTGTGACGAACCGGAAAGACCGCAAACGTAAACCGCGGCGTCAAGGCATTTTCCAGCCCCGCCGCCACCGGCTCAATCGTCTCCAGAGACGCAGCGTCAGGCCGCGCAATGGCCAGATACCGCAGCGCCTCCGCACGATCCAACCGCATCCGCAGCCCCTCCTTTTTCATACAGAAATCATATGTTTCACAATATAACATTTTAATCCAAAAATGTACAGATGCAATTTGAGGTTTGCACCTTCCCCCATGCATTCCCCAAAGGGGAAGGCTTTGCTGCATGCAAAACGGCAGGAAGCGACGTCCCGGCAGACCGCACGCATCTCCATGCCAATCTGCGGCGAATTCGCACCGCACTCACCGTAGGGCGGCCACCTGTGGGCCGCCGCGTTCTCTGCCGGTGTGACGGCGGGGCACAGGTCCCCGCCCTGCGTCCTGTGTTGGATGGCGCCTCGTAGGGGACGGCGTCCTCGACGTCCCGCTTCAAACAAAAAAGAACCCGGCCGGAGCCGGGTCCTTTTGTGGATTGATGAATTTGCCTTAGGCGTCGAACATGGCCTTCAGCTTCTGCAGGTGCTCGTAACGAGCCTTGGCGTTGGCCTCGCTCTTGGCGAACAGACCCTCGGCGCGCTCCGGGAACTCGCGGGTCAGGCGGCTGTAGCGGGCCTCGTTCATGAGGAACTCGCGGTAGCCTTCCTTCGGCTCCTTGCTGTCGAGCGCGAAGGGCTTCTCAGCAGCCGGATTGAAGCGGAACAGGTTCCAGTAGCCGCAGTCGACGGCCTTCTTCATCTCGCCCTGGCAGTTGGTCATGCCGCCCTTGATGCTGTGCATCTCGCAGGGAGCGTAGGCGATGATGAGGGACGGGCCGGGATAAGCTTCCGCCTCGGCGATGGCCTTGATGGTCTGCGCCGGGTTGGAGCCCATGGCGATCTGCGCGACGTAAACGTAGCCGTAGGTCATGGCGATCTCAGACAGGCTCTTGGCCTTGATCTCCTTACCGGCCGCCGCGAACTGCGCGACCTGGCCGATGTTGGAGGCCTTGGAGGCCTGTCCGCCGGTGTTGGAGTACACCT
>CAMJHX010000225.1 GCA_946405655.1 uncultured Clostridia bacterium | reverse complement strand
CACCCGCACCATCCGCTCTATCTGCGCGCGGACAGCGCGCCGGAGCCGTTCGACGTGCGCGCCTATTGTGACACCCTCTGAGGAGAAATGGCATGAAACTAAGCAAAGACATCGAAGCCCTGCTGCCGGAGGCGGTGCGCCTGCGGCGGGAGCTGCACCGCATCCCGGAGCTCGGCTTTCAGCTGTATGAAACGCAGGCCTTCGTCTGGCAGACGCTCGAGGCCTGCAAGCCCGACCGGCTCGAAAAGCTCGCCGTCACGGGCGTGAAGGCGGTGTTTCTCGCGCCGGGCGCGACCGAGACGATCGCCTTTCGCGCGGACATGGACGCCCTGCCGAACCCGGAGCCGGCGGGGAAGGACTATGCCTCCTGCCACCCCGGGAAAATGCACAGCTGCGGACATGACGGGCATATGACCGTGCTGCTCCTGCTCGCGCAGTGGCTCGCGGCGCACCGGAAAAGGGTGAAGGTCAACGTCGTCCTGCTCTTCCAGCCCGGCGAGGAGGGCTGGGGCGGCGCGCGCTGCATGATCGGCGACGGGGCGCTGGAGGATCCGAAGGTCGACCGCATCTACGGTCTGCACCTCTGGCCGACCGTGCCGAAGGGCAGGATCGGCGTCCGCTGGGGCTATCAGATGGCGCAGACGAGCGATTTTCAGATCACCGTCCACGGCCGCAGCGCCCACGCCTCCACGCCGCAGATGGGCATCGACGCGATCGTCGTCTCGGCGGAGCTGATCACCATGCTGCAGACGGTCATCACGCGCAGCGTCGACCCGCATCAGGACGCGCTTTTGACGCTCGGCCGCATCGAGGGCGGCACGTCGCACAATGTGATCGCCGAACAGGTGCAGATCCGCGGCACGCTCCGCACGTTCTCGGATGAGCTCTTCCAGTCGCTCGTGCGCAAGGTCATGGCGATGATCCACGGCCTCGAGGTCGCGACGGACGCAAGGATCGAGACCGAGCGCATGGTCTATTATCCCTGCGTCACGAATCCGCGCCCGATGGTCGAGCAGCTCTATACCGTGCTCGATTCGATGGACGACGCCGTGCTCGTAGAGCCCGCAATGGCGGCGGAGGACTTCGCGGAATACCAGCGCGAGGTCCCGGGCGTGTTCTTCTTCCTCGGCATCGAGGGCGGAAAAGGCGGCGCGCCGCTCCACGCGCAGAATTTCGACTTCGATGAAGAAGCGCTGCTGTACGGCGTAGAGGTATTTAAAAGGCTGCTTTCGCAATAAAATAATAACCGATCAAACGATCGGTTATTTTTTATGCCTCTGTGATAAATCCCCCGCCGAGGACGCGGTCGTTGTCGTACAGCACCGCGCTTTGGCCCGGCGCGGGGGCGCGGACGGGCTCGTCGCAGGTGATGCGCACGAGGTCGCCCTCGATCCGCGCGGTGCAGGGCGGGTTTTCCCACTTCGTGTGCCGCACGCGCACGCTCGCGCGGAGATCTCCCGCAGGCGGATCGATGAGCCAGTTGAACTGCTCGGCGGTCACCTCGGTGTGAAACAGCTCGTCCCAGTAGTCAAGCTGAATCGTGTTCGTCTTCGCGTCGATGCGGGAGATATACACCTTCCGCTCGTTCACGAGCCCCGGGCGGCGCTGGCCGACGGTGTAGTGGCAGATGCCGTCGTGCTGCCCGATGACCTCGCCGTGCAGCACAAAGTCGCCCGGCCCGGGCAGCGGCGCGCGCCGCGCCATCCAGCCGGCGTAGTCCTTGTCCGGGATGAAGCAGATCTCCATGCTGTCGGGCTTTTTCGCCACAGGGATGCCGAACTCCTCCGCCATCGCGCGCACCTGCGTCTTTTCAAACGCCCCGAGCGGCAGCAGCAGGCGCGAGACCTGCGCTCTCGTGAGCCGGCAGAGCATATAGCTCTGGTCGTTCGAGGGCTGACCCTTATAGAGCCCGCCGCCCATCGTGCGGGCATAGTGCCCGGTGGCGATGAATTCCGCGCCGAGCCGGTCCGCGTGCGCGAGCAGGGCCTTGAACTTCACAGTCGGGTTGCAGAGAATGCAGGGGTTCGGCGTCCGTCCGGCGCGGTATGCCGCCTCGAACGGCGCGCAGACCTTCTGCTCGAGCGCCTCTCGGATGTCGACCACGTCCAGCGCCACGCCGAGCGTCTCCGCCACGGCAGCCGCGTCCCGCGCGCCCGTGTCCGAAACGCCGTTTTCCAGATACAGCCCCGTCACGGTGTGTCCCGCACGCTTTAAGAGCGCCGCGCAGACAGCACTGTCCACGCCGCCGGATAAGCCAAGGATTACATGTGCCATAAAATCAACCTCAATTAGGAGTTAGGAATTAGGAGTTAGGAGTTGTGGGAGCGTGATTTAACTCCTCACTCCTAACTCCTCACTCCTAACTCAGTTTGTTTCCATCTTCAAATATACCATCAACGCCGCCACATCTGCCGGACTCACACCGGAGATCCGGCTTGCCTGGCCGAGGTTTTTCGGCCGGATTGCCTGCAGCTTCTGCCTTGCCTCGAGCCGGAGACAGGCGATGCTCTCGAAATCCAGCCCGTCCGGGAGCGGGC
This sequence comes from uncultured Clostridia bacterium, assembly GCA_946405655.1. Taxonomy (GTDB): domain Bacteria; phylum Bacillota; class Clostridia; order Oscillospirales; family Oscillospiraceae; genus CAG-103. The sequence continues at coordinate 210 of CAMJHX010000225.1, read as the reverse complement.
GCTCCTCCAGGCGCTGAAACTCCTCCACCTGCCGCAGCTGGCGGTCGATGTAGCCCGCGTACTTGAGCCGGATCTCCGCCTGCTCGGTCACGGCGCGATTTAGGTCGGGGCGCTCTGCGTCAAACGGCGCGAGATCGGCATAGGAGATCTGCGGTCGGCGCAGCAGATCCGCGAGCGAGACGCCGGTCTTCGCCGCCGCGGTGCCGCGCG
>CAMJHX010000224.1 GCA_946405655.1 uncultured Clostridia bacterium | reverse complement strand
TTCAAGGGAAGCGGGCAGGGAATGTTTGCATAGACGGACGGAACGTGGTAAAGTGGGGATACAATTAGGAATTAGGAATGAGGAATTAGGAATTGTCCGAATCCGTCATTCCTCATTCCTAATTCCTAATTCCTAATTTGAAGGAGTTCTCCATGCGCTTTGCTCCTGTCATCAATTTCAAACATCCCGCCTCGGACATTCTCTCCGGGGTGATTGTCGCGCTGGTCTCCATCCCGATCTCGATGGGCTATGCCCAGATCGCGGGGCTGCCGGCGGTGTATGGGCTCTATGGCTCCCTGCTGCCGATCCTGCTCTTCGGGCTCGTCACGTCGTCGCCGCAGTTCGTCGTCGGCGTGGACGCGATGCCCGCCGTCATGGTGGGCGCCTCGCTCTCGTCGATGGGGCTCGTCCTCGGCGGGGAGGAGACCGTTTCCCTCGTCCCGGTTGTGACGCTGTGCGTCGGGGTCTGGTTTCTCGTGTTCTGGCTGTTTCGCGCCGGGCGCGTGGTGAAGTATATCTCCACGCCCGTCATGGGCGGGTTCATCTCCGGCGTCGGCGCCACGATCATCCTCATGCAGGTGCCGAAGCTTTTCGGCGGCAGCGCGGGCACGGGGGAATTGATCCCATTGCTGAAGCATCTGGCCGCCGAGCTTCCGGGCTTTCATCCGCTCTCAGCGCTGCTCGGCTTCGGCACGGTGGTCATCATCCTCGTTGCCAAGCGGCTCTGGCCGAAGTTCCCGATGCCGGTCGTGCTCATGGCCATCGGCGTCCTGCTCACGGCGGTGTGTCACATTGATCGCCTCGGCGTGAAGCTTCTGCCCGCCGTGCCGCGCGGTCTGCCGCAGTTTTCGATTCCGGACGTCACTTTGCTTGCGGGCAGAGTGCAGTCGATCGCGGTCTTAAGTCTCACGATCGCGCTCGTCGTCATGGCGCAGACGCTCCTTGCCACGAACAGCTATGCCCAGCGCTATGATTACCCGGTAGATAACCGCCGGGAGCTCCTTGCCTACGCCGTGATGGAGCTCGCCGCCTGCACGACCGGCTGCTGCCCGGTCAACGGCAGCGTCTCGCGCTCCGGCATGGCGGATCAGTTCGGCTGCAAGAGCCAGCTGATGAGCGTCACCGCCGCCGCGGTCATGCTGCTCGTGCTGCTGTTTTTCACGCCGATGCTGAGCCTGCTCCCCGTGCCGGTGCTCACGGGCATCGTCATCGCGGCGCTCATCGGCATTCTGGAGATCCGTATGGCGCGGAGCCTGCTGCGCGCGAACCGGAGAGAGTTTTACATCTTCCTCGCCGCCTTCTTCGGCGTGCTCCTCTTCGGCACGATGGGCGGCGTGGTGATCGGCGTGCTGCTGAGCTTCTTCGCGGTCGTGGTGCGCGCGGTCGTGCCGCCGAAGGCGTATCTCGGCATGATCCCGGGGCATGAGGACTTTTATAATCTCGAGCGCAATCGCGCCGCGCACCCGATCGAGCACACGGTCATCTACCGCTTCAGCGGCAACGTGTTTTTCGCCAACGTCGGCGCGTTTCAGGAGGACATTCTCGCGGCCGTTCAGCCCGATACGAGGCAGGTCATCGTGGACGGGCGCGGCATCGCGAACATTGATATCACCGCCGCCGAGCGCGTGCTGCAGCTGGAGCGCAGCCTCCGCGCGCGGGGCGTGCGGCTCTATCTCACCGAGCACGTCGGCGCCGTGAACGATCAGCTTCGGCGCTACGGTGCCGAGGAGCTGCTGGAAAACGGAGCCGTGCGGCGCACGATCTGCCTCGCCCTCGAGAGCGCCGGCCTCACGCCGCCTTACCCGCTCGACTGCGGCGAGACCGCCTGCCCCGTGCCGGCGGCAGACGAGGGGCAGTTTGCGGAGTTTGAGTGGCTCTACGGCGCGGACGCGGAGGAGAAGCTCTCCCGGATGGCGGACGCCATCGCGCAGGAGATCGCCGCCGAGCCCGAGACCGCCATCGAGCTCGCCGAGGCGCACGCGGGCTTCGGCCTGCCCGGACTCTTCGACGAGGACGCGCTCTTCGACCACATTGAAATGCGGCTCGAGCAGATGCAGCTTGACCCCGAAAAGCTTGCCGCGCTCGAGGCGCGCATCGAGCGCAGCCGTGCCGCCCTGGAGCAGCACTTTGGCCAGCTCGATCCCGAAATCCTCGCCGCCATCCGCAGACACAGGGAAAGGATGCGCCAGCGGCATCCGGAGGAGTATCGGAAGATCGAAGAATTGCGGGAACGATTGAAAAAATAGTTAGGAGTGAGGAGTTAGGAGTGAGGAGTTGAAGGTGCCGCTGCGCGGCGAATGGAATCATTGGCGAAAGCCAATACCACAATTCCTAACTCCTAACTCCTAACTCCTAACTTCTGAAATTGATACTCCATTGTTCGTTATTCATCTTGGTACAGGAGAACAGCCTATGCAAAACTTCCTCCTCTCCGCCCGTGCCGTCCTTCCCATGTTTCTCATGATTGCGGCGGGGTATTTCTGCCGGCGTGTCGGGGTGCTCTCGCGCGAGGATGTGCCGCGGTTCAACCGCGTGGCGTTTCGCGTGTTTCTGCCCTGCCTGCTGTTTTATAACGTCTATGTCTCCGATCTCTCGTCGGCGGTGCGGCCGCGGCTGATCGTGTTCGCCGTCGTGGGCGTGCTCGTCGTGGCGGCGCTCGCGATCGTCGGTGTGCTGCGCTTCGTGCCGGAGCCGGAGCGGCGCGGCGTCATCGCGCAGGGCATCTTCCGCAGCAATTACGTCATCATGGGCA
>CAMJHX010000223.1 GCA_946405655.1 uncultured Clostridia bacterium | reverse complement strand
TCTTCGCCGGTGTTGACCATGTAATGCTCCTCGCCGTCGTCGACGAAGAGGACGTCGCCGGCCTCGACCTCCACGAGCTCGTCGTCCAGCAGATACTTTCCCTTGCCGGAGAGGATGTAAAACACCTCGCCGTCGCCCTCGTGGCGGTGGCGGCCGATCTCGTGGCCGGGCTCGAGCGCCATGATGGAGCAGACGCGGCCCTTGCCGTACATCTCGTCCGCCTTGAGGATATCCCACTTCTGCACGCAGCCCTCGCCGCCCTTGAAGTGCTCGAGGATCGTGGGCTCCGACTGAATCTTCCGTTTGAATGCCATAGCAAAGCCTCCCTGCGGGGTTTTGTCCCCGTATTTTTCTTCAAAATACCACATTTCGGGAGAAAACACAAGGCGCATTGTCGCATCGGGTTAATGGTTACCATAATATTATGAAATATTGATTATGTTGTTGACAATTTCCGAACAGCATGATATGATGCAGATAATTATGTAACCCTATCGACAATGCGGTCAATCCCGTGCGGATCTGGCTTCAGATCCACGGAAAGGAGAATCGCCTTCATGAAATTGAATCACAAGTTTTCCACCACCGCCGCTTTCCTGCTGAGCGCAATGCTGTTCGCCGGCTGCGCCGGCAACGCCGCTCCCGCAGAGAGCATGCCCCCGGAGAGCGCCTCCCCCGCCCCGTTTTCCAACACGGAGATCTCCAGCGGCATCCAGACCGGCAAGGACGCCGAGGCCGCCGCAGCTGTGCTCGGCACCTGGTCGCTCGACAAGGCGGAGATCCGCGAAGAGGACGCGGAGGACTACAAGCCCGCAGAGGTGGAGAACACCCGCACCTATGTCTTCAACGAGGACGGCACCGGCTCGGTGCAGTACGCCGACTGGTCCGACACGTTTGACTACGCGATCCAGGGCGAGGTGCTGACGCTCGCCATGGACACGCAGGGCACGCTGGAGATGTATCAGGCGACGTTCAACGAGGACGGCGCGCTGCAGCTCGTGCGCATCAACAACGACGGCTCGATGCAGGATCTGAGAGAGACCTTCACGCAGCCGGAGGCATAAACGACATCATAAAAGAGACCGCTTCGGCGGTCTCTTTTTTTATGGATTTGTGATCGGTGCGATGTCGTAGGTATCGCGGCCGATCTCGATGGCGAAGCGCTGCTGTGTGCCGTCGGGGGCGGTGAGGATGAGCTCGGTGCTGCCGGTTTTGGTGAACCGCGCGTGCACCAGGTAGTCCTCCAGATTCTCCTCATACCGGATGGACAATTCCCCGCAGGCGGGGTCAGCGAGCTCGGCGGTGTAGGTATCGTCGAACGTCGCGCCGAGAGAGCCGCCGTTTGCGAGTATATCGGTCTCGTAGGCGGTTCGGCCCGCCGTGAGCACGAGCACGGCAGCCGCGATGAGCAGGACGATGCTCAGGATGAGCCCCGCCGTGCGCAGCTGCTTCCTTTCAAAGATGCAGAGCGGATAGGCGATCATCGTGACGGCGCAGAAGATCGCGCTGAGCAGATGGTTCGGGAAGAACGAAATGCTCTCGCGCAGGAAGCCGGAATAGTGATATGCCAGCAGGACGAGCATCGCGCCGAGAATCAGCAGGCTCCACCATTTCTCCCTGCGCATATACCACCCAACATAGCCCATAACCAGTGTGAAGAGCGTCCAGTAAAACCAGGGCGGATAATACACAAAAATGCCCCAGCCCATGCGCGAAAACGGCACCTGAATGAGGTAGACCAGCGGCTGGCTGATGAGGAAAAAGACAAAGCACTTGAGCGCTGACTCCACGGGCGTTTTGCTGTTCGTGATGATGAGGATACCAAAGAGGATCCACACCTCGAAGCTGATGCTGATATCAGCAAAGGACGTGTCCTTCGCGGCGGGGAGGATCGCCATGAGGGCGGTATACGCGCCGGCCAGGATCGCGCCGATGATGATCTTGGGCCAGGTGAGGTTCAGCCCGCCGAAAAGCTTTTTCATGGCGGCTTACTCCATCGGCTTCATCGTCGGGAAGAGCAGAACGTCGCGGATGGAGGAGGCGTTGCAGAGCATCATGACGCAGCGGTCGATGCCGATGCCGAGGCCGCCCGTGGGAGGCATGCCGTACTCGAGCGCGTTGATGAAGTCCTCGTCCATCATGCCCGCCTCGTCATCGCCCTTGGCGCGCAGCTCCACCTGCTTCTGGAAGCGCTGGCGCTGGTCGATGGGGTCGTTGAGCTCGGAGAAGGCGTTGCCCATCTCGCTGTGGCAGATGAAGAGCTCGAAGCGCTCGGTCAGACGCGGATCGGCAGGGCTGCGCTTGGCGAGCGGAGAGACGTCCACGGGGTGCATGGTGATGAAGGTGGGCTGGATGAGCTGCTCCTCGACCTTCTGGTCGAAGCACTCATAGAGCGCGTGGCCCCAGGTGGGCTCGACCTTCTCCATATCGACGCCCGCGGCCTTCGCCGCGGCGACGGCCTCGGCGTCGTCGGTGATCGCCATGAAGTCGACGCCGACATACTTTTTCACGGCCTCCGCCATCGTGAGACGAGGCCAGCCGGGCGTGAGGTCGATATCATAGCCCTGCCACTGGATCTGGTGCGTGCCGAGGATCTGCTCGGCCGCGGTGGAGAGGAGCTCCTCGAAGAGATCCATCATGTCGTTGAAATCGGCATAGGACTGATAGAGCTCGACCGTGGTGAACTCGGGGTTGTGCTTGGTGTCCATGCCCTCGTTGCGGAAGATGCGGCCGATCTCATAGACGCGCTCGATG
>CAMJHX010000222.1 GCA_946405655.1 uncultured Clostridia bacterium | reverse complement strand
TCACTATTTTACAATCGGATTGTTGAATTTTACACAAATCAATTATAAAAGATATGATTGTAAAACACAAGTTAAATCTATGTAAAACCCAAAAAGAGTACGGCGCGACGGTAGTGCGGCTGTAGGGGAGGGGCTTGCCCCTCCCGGCGTTCCATTTGCATGATATCACCGACGAAAGGCGAATCCGCAGCGTTCAAATTCTGCGAATTCGCCTTTCCTATTGGTTTGCCTGAAAGGGTCCTGCACGGGAGGGGCAAGCTCCTCCCCTGCGGAAACTCTCAGCCCCAGCGCAGTTCTTCCTTCGTCAGGCCGTTTTTCTTTCCCTTCGGGATCCACGAGTGGTTCGCGGCGAGCACATAGGCCGCGCGCGGGAAGAGGAAGGAGTCCTCATAGTGGTCGTTCACGCTGCGCCCGTCGAGGATGGCGGAGGCAAAGCGCTCCAGCCCCGCCACGGCGTTTTTCGCGCCCGGGAGCTTCAGCAGCTGCGCGTTCATCGCGCCCGCGCCGACGGCGAGCCCGCCGCCATAGACATAGCCGCACTGCTCACACCAGCTGCGCACGAAGGCGAGGAGGTTTTGAATCTGGCGGCTCTCGTAAAAGCCGAGGTTTCCGATGGCGTAGACCCGCTTTTTCCCGCCGGGGTCCTGTTCGAGCGCCGAGAGCAGGCGCAGCACCGCCGAGGGCAGCCCGTCCACATAGAGCGGCGTTGCGAGCACGATCGTTTCCGCTGCGCGAAGCCGCGCCGCGAGCGCCGCATAATCGCCGTGACAGCTCACGAGATCCACGATCTCCGCGCCGAGGCGCCGGTTCAGGCGCTCGAGCAGCGCGCGCGAGTTGGCCGCCTTTCCGCGCAGCGAGCCGCTTAAAAGCACCGTGCCGGAGACCGGACGGTCGTCTGCCTGCTTCCGCGCGGGGGCGGGCAGCTCCTCGAACGTGACGCCCTTCACCATGCCCTGCAGGTTCAGACACACGGCGTCCACATAGCGCCGCGAGAGCGCCTGCTTTTCGGAGTCTAAGCCGCTGCCGCGAAAATGCACGGTGATCGGTTTGACCTCGGGATAGCGCTTCTGGTGGTGCATCTCGCCGTCCACAATCTCGAAAAACGGCAGCACGACGCCGATGCTCCGGTCGAACACGTTCTTCACGAACGGAGAGAACCCGCCGTACGTCCATTTTGTGCAGACGACGACCTCCTCCGCCGCGTGGATGCGGCGCGCCATGGTCTGATAGGCGTCGGGGATCACGCACTGTCCCGGCGTTTTGATCCAGCAGCCGAAGCAGCCGATGCACGGTCGGATGGTCCCGTCGTCGGACACAATGTCCCAGCCGTCATACTGCGCGGCGAGCGGGGCGAATTCCTCAGGGGTGTAATCGTGGATGAGCAGCTTCATGATAGGCACCTCCATATATTCCTGCTTTTACACTACCATTCTAACTCCGCGAAGGCAAGAAAAACCGTATTTTTATTTGACGGCGGGGGCGGTTAGTGATAAGTTATATACAGCAAGACTATGTTTTGAAGGAGTGAGGGCAGATGAAATGGAAGCCGATGATGAAAGCGATGCTGCCGGTCACGGCGGCGGCAGGGCTGACGGCGTTTTTGCTGGCGCCCGCGCACGCCACGCGCGAGCAGAAGGCGCCGTTCATGGACCGCAACTACGCGCACCGCGGCCTGCACAAGAAGGACAAGTCCGTGCCGGAAAACTCGCTCGCCGCGTTTCGCCGCGCGGTCAAGGCGGGCTACGGCGTGGAGATGGACGTGCACATCACGGCGGACGATCAGCTCGCCGTCTTTCATGACGATACCCTGAAGCGCATGATCCCCGGCGCGCCGGAGGGACGGATCGAGACGTTCACGCTCGCGGAGCTCAAGGAGATGCGCCTGCTCAAGACCGAGGAGCAGATCCCCACGCTCTCCGAGGCGCTCGCAGTGCTCGCCGGGCGCGTGCCGCTCATTCTGGAGATCAAGTCCGGCCCGCGCAACGACCGCCTCTGCGCGCTCACGGCGGGAGAGCTCGCGCGCTATAACGGCCCCGTCTGCATCGAGAGCTTCGATCCCTTCATCCTGCGCTGGTTTAAAAAGAACGCCCCCGAGTATCTGCGCGGTCAGCTCGCGCAGAAGCCGGAGGACTATAAGGAGAATCTCCCCATGCCGCAGGCGATGATCGTGGGCAACCTCCTCACGAACTTCGCCGCCCGCCCGCACTTCGTCGCCTACCGCATCGGCGAAAAGCCCTTCACGGTGCGCCTGTGCGAGGCCATGGGCGCCATGAAAGCCGGCTGGACCAGCCGCGAGTGGAAGCACGAGAAGGACTACGACATGGTCATCTTCGAGCACTACAAGCCGGGCATCTGGTTCAGAGCAGAGATTTAATCCTCTCTGCCGCATTACGATAGACCTGTAGTACACCGTAACAGCAAAAACTATATTTATCGGGGTTAGATAGAAGAAAGGCTCCCTTGTGCAAAGGGAGCTGTCGCCGCAAGGCGACTGAGGGATTGCTGTACCATATTTCGATGAGCGCCAATATGACTGGATGATCATTGTTGGAACATGAATCAGTCAATGAGATTGGAGATCAGATCACTCTGGCAGAGCAATCCCTCCGACCTCGCTGCGCTCGGCCACCTCCCTTTGTACAAGGGAGGCTTTGCCCGGATCCTGCGCGAATCACAAAGAATTAGATGTTACGCAGTACTACGTCCTGCTTCGGTGCGAAGCGAATATCCACAACCACGAAAAAGGCACGCCCATTGGGCGTGC
>CAMJHX010000221.1 GCA_946405655.1 uncultured Clostridia bacterium | reverse complement strand
TCATAATCCCAGGGCTGGGCTTCCTCGAAGGCTTTGGCGGCGGCGAGGACGTCCTCATCGCGAAAGCGTCTGCCCGCGATCTGCATGCCGATGGGAAGGCCGGATTTCGAGAGCCCGGCGGGGACGGAGGCTGCCGGGTGACCGGTGAAGTTGAAGAAAAACGTCTCGCAGAAGCCGATCAGCGGCTCGACTGCGACGCCGTTGACCTCCTTCGGCCCGGTTGTGTTGCGGTCAGTCGCGTTCGGCACCGGGAGGCAGATCGTCGTGGGCGAGAGGATGAGATCATACCGCTCGAAGACGTCCTGCACGGCGTCAAAGAGCGCGGTGCGAGTGCGGGTGAAGGAATAATAATCGAGGATGCCGCCTTTGGCAGTCTGCTCGTTCCAGTAGATGAACTCCTCGGGCAGCTCGTCGCGGTGGTCGCGCACGAGATCAAAGCCGCGCTGACGGTCGATAGCGAGCTCGATGGCCGTATCGACGCAGATGCTCCGGCACCACGCCTCGGCAAGCTGATAAGCGCTCTGCGTGAAATGAAATTCCACCGGCTCGACGATCGCGCCGAGATCCTCAAAGCGCTTTGCCGCGCGCTCGACGGTCTCGCGCACCGCTTTCTCCACGGGGAAGACGCCGAAATCGGGCGTATAGGCGATCCTCCAGCCGCGCAGGGGTCTGCGCATGAGAGACGTGAAGTCCCGCGGTGCTTGCTGCAGACTCAGCGGATCGCGCGGATCGTGGCGCGCCATGTAATTCAATAGTATGGCGCTGTCCTCCACGGTTTTGGTGATACCGCCGTTGAAGCAATAGGGATGCGTGGCAGCCCACGCGTCAGGGCGACAGACGCTTGGGATCGTGCCGACGGAGGCCTTGAAGCCGAAGCAGCCGCACCACGCGGCGGGGATGCGGATGGAGCCGCCCCCGTCGGAGCCCTCGGCGATCGGGATCATGCCGTCCGCCACGGCTGCGGCGCTGCCGCCGGAGGAGCCGCCGGAGTTATACCGCACGTCAAACGGCGTGGAGGTCGGGCCGTAGAGCCGGTTGTCGCAGGTGCCGCGAAAGGCGAAGGCCGGGGCGTTCGTCTTGCCGAGGGCGACGCCGCCGGCGCGCTCCATAGCGCGGCAGAACTCGGAATCGAAGGGGTCTTCCCGGATCAGCGAGCGGACGCCGCCGTGGGAATTGGTCCAGCCGCGCTTGGAGGGCAGAAAGTCCTTGAGCGCGAACGGGACGCCCGCAAAGGGGCCGGGGTTCTCGCCGTCGTGCAGGCGCTGCTCGAGCTGCTTTGCGCTGCAGAGCGCGTCTTCCACGCGCGTATAGACAAAGGCGTTGAGGCTCGGATTTCGCTGCTCGATGCGCGCGGCGAAATACTGCACGGCCTCGGTGGGCGTGACGTGCCCGGAGAGGATTGCTCGACCCAGTTCGGCAGCCGAAAGACGTTCCAGTGCTTCCATGGCTCACGCTCCGAGCACACCGTTGGGGCAGTAGCGGGAGAGATACTCCTCCCCCACGCCCTGCTGCTTCCAGCGGCGGGAGATGTGGTAGCCGAGCGGCGCGAAGATGACCTCGGTCATAAGCTCAAACACCGCGCAGAGCACGGACGCGCCGATGCACTGCTGCACCGTCCACTGCACGGGGAACGCGCCGGGGATGTGCGGCAGCACGACGAACGCGAGGAAGACGAAGAGGAAGTTATCGAGAATTTGGGACAGGAACGTGGACACGAACGACCGAACCGCGAAGGCGAGCTTTCCGTCCGGGTTCGCGGTGAAGCGGCGGCCGATGAAGATGTTCGTATAGTTGTTCGTGAGGGCGGAGATCACATAGGCGATCGTGCTCGCGAGCAGGATCGACCACTGGCCGCCGAGGATCATATCGAGCGACGGATGATGCCAGATCCGGCTGATGAGAAAGCAGACGAGGCTGCACAGCAGGTTCGCGCCGATGGCGAGGAAGCTCAGAAGGTTCCCCGCCCACGCGCCGTAGTGCTTGGTGATGACGTCCATAAACAAAAAGGCAACCCACGAGACCAAGATCCCGGCGTTCAGCGCAAGCCACGGCAGTGACACAAGCGTGATGCGCGACAAGAAGTTCATAACGATCACGGCGAGACAAAAAACGACCGTGACCGCTGTCGGGACAGATCTCAGAAGAGTTGTCATTCTGGCGGTGAATTTCATGATTCTTTTTCTCCTTGGTTTTGTTTTATAACGCGAAGGATTTAGAGCCCGAACTCCGCGAAATGGGGATGGTATTGCCCGATGATTATAACACAGTATTTTGAAATTGCAAGCGTCAACCCGAAAGCTCGCGGCGCATGATCTCCAGAAAGCGCTCGGCGACGGGGGTGAAGGTCTGGTATTTGTTCCAGATGAGATAGAACGAGAGCTTGAGCTCCGGCTCGAGCGGACGGAAGACGAGGCCGCTGCCCGGGGCGGTGTTCACGAGGTGCTCGAGCGTGAGGAGATACCCGAGCCGCTCCATCGTGAAGAGCGAGCCGTTATACGCGAGGCGAAACGAGCCCTCGAGCCGGAGATCGTGAAAGCGGTCCTTCGCCCACGGAGCGATGTCCTTTTCCCAGCTCTGCGCAGAGGCGAAGAGCGGCAGACCCGCGAGATCGGCCGCGCGGATGCGCTCCTTTTGCGCGAGCGGGTCGCCCTCCGGGAGAAGGAGCCCGAAGAGATCGCCCTCCGGGAACGGGATATATTCATATTTGCGGGCGTCCGGCGTCTCGCAGATGACGGCGAAGTCCAATAGCCCGCGGTCGAGTTTTTCGGTGACCTGCTCGGTGTCGCCGCTGGTGATGTGATAGTGCAGGCCGGGGCAGAGATCCTTGAGCGCGCGCAG
>CAMJHX010000220.1 GCA_946405655.1 uncultured Clostridia bacterium | reverse complement strand
CGTCGATGTTCTCCTCGGCGATCAGCAGACCCTCGAGCAGATGGGCGCGCTCGAGTGCCTTCTTGAGATCGAACTTCGTGCGGCGCACGATCAGCTCTTCCTGGAACGTGAGATATTCGTCCAGAATGTGGCGCAGGGAGAGAATCTTCGGCTGCGTCTGGTTTTCGACCAGCGCGAGCATGTTCACGGCGAAGGTGGTCTGCATCTGCGTCTGGGCGAAGAGACGGTTGAGGACGACCTGGGAGTTCGCGTCCTTCTTGAGCTCGATGACGATGCGCATGCCGTTGCGGTCCGACTCGTCGCGCAGGCCGGAGATGCCCTCGAGCTTCTTGTCGCGCACCTGCTCGGAGATGTTCGCGATCAGCTGGCGCTTGTTGACCTGATAGGGCAGCTCCGTCACGATGATGCGGTAGCGGTCGTGGCCCCACTCCTCCAGCTCCGTGCGGGAGCGGACGACCACGCGGCCGCGGCCGGTGGCGTACGCCGCGCGGATGCCCGAGCGGCCCACGATGATGCCGCGGGTGGGGAAGTCCGGGCCGGTCACGTGCTGCATCAGATCGGAGAGCGTGGCCTCCGGGTTTTCCAGCACGCAGACGCAGGCGTTGATGACCTCTGTAAGATTGTGCGGGGGAATGTTCGTCGCCATGCCGACGGCGATGCCGCTCGAACCGTTCACCAGCAGGTTTGGGAAGCGGGCGGGCAGGACGCGCGGCTCTTTGCGCGTCTCGTCGAAGTTCGGATCCCAGTCCACGACGTCCTTCTCGATGTCGCGGAGCATCTCGTTTGCGATCTTCGACATGCGGGCCTCCGTGTAACGGTAGGCCGCGGGGGGGTCGCCGTCCACGGAGCCGAAGTTGCCGTGGCCGTCGATGAGCATATAGCGCATGGAGAAATCCTGCGCCAGACGCACGAGCGCGTCGTAGACCGAGGCGTCGCCGTGCGGATGATACCGGCCCAGCACGTCGCCCACGCAGGTGGCCGACTTCTTGAAGGGCTTGTCCGAGGTGAGGTTGTCCTCATACATCGCGTAGAGGATGCGGCGGTGCACGGGCTTCAGGCCGTCGCGCACGTCCGGCAGCGCACGCCCGACGATGACGCTCATCGCGTACTCGATGTAGGACTGCTCCATCTCATCGACGAGCTCGCTCTGGACGATCTTCTGTTCCGGGAAGAGAATATCTTCCGGCTTGTAATCGCGGTTCTGATTCTTTGCCATTCGATATTCGCCTCCTTAGTAGTCGAGATTGACCGCGTATTTCGCGTTCTTCTCGATGAATTCTTTTCTCGGCTCGACCTTCTCGCCCATGAGGACGGTGAAGGTCTCGTCCGCGCGCACGGCGTCCTCGAGCGTGATGCGCTTGAGGGTGCGCGTTTCGGGGTTCATCGTCGTCTCCCAGAGCTCGTGCGGGTCCATCTCGCCGAGGCCCTTGAAGCGGGAGATGTCGATCTTCGCGTTGGGATTGTCGCCGCGCATCTCGGCGCTGACCTGATCGCGCTCCTCGTCGGAGAAGGCGACTCTCGTCTGCTTGCCGCGCGTGAGCTTATAGAGCGGCGGGATCGCGCTGTAAACGTATCCCTCGTCAATGAGCGGGCGCATGAAGCGGAAGAAGAACGTGAGCAGCAGCGTGCGGATGTGGCTGCCGTCCACGTCGGCATCCGCCATGATGATGACCTTGTGATAGCGGAGCTTCTGCACGTCGAACTCCTCGCCGAGTCCCGCGCCGAGCGCGGTGATGACGGGCGTGAGCTTGTCGTTGCCGTAGACCTTCTCCGCGCGGGCCTTCTCCACGTTCAGCATCTTGCCCCAGAGGGGGAGGATGGCCTGGAAGCGGGAGTCGCGTCCCTGCGTGGCGGAGCCGCCGGCGCTGTCGCCCTCGACGATGTAGATCTCGGTCAGAGCCGGGTCGCGGTCGTTGCAGTCGCGGAGCTTGTCGGGCATGTTGAAGCCCTCGAGCCCGTTCTTGCGGCGGATGTTTTCTCTGGCCTTGCGCGCGGCCTCGCGGGCGCGGGCGGCGGTCATGGCCTTTTCGAGCACGATCCGGCCGACGGCAGGATTCTCCTCGAGGAAGACGGAGAGGCGGTCGAACACGACGTTGTCGACCAGCGTGCGCATCTCGGAGTTGCCGAGCTTCGCCTTCGTCTGGCCCTCAAACTGCGGGTTCGTGAGCTTCACGGAGATCACGGCGGTCAGACCCTCGCGGCAGTCCTCGCCCGAGATGCTGTCGCCCTCCTTGAGGATGTTCTTCTGCCGGCCGTAGGCATTCAGCGCGCGCGTCAATGCCGCCTTGAAGCCGGTCTCGTGCATGCCGCCCTCGGGCGTGTGGATGTTGTTCGCGAAGGAGACGAGGTTCTCGTTGTACCCGTCGTTATACTGCATCGCGATCTCGCACTCGCCGTTCTCGCGCTCGCCGGACATGTAGATGCAGCCGGGGTGCAGCGCGCTCTTGTGGCGGTTGAGATAGGCCACATATTCGCGGATGCCGCCCTCGTAATACATACTCTCGCCGACCGGCTCGAGCTTGTTTCCGTCCTCGTCGAACTTCACGCGCTCGTCCGTGATGGAGATGCGCAGTCCCGCGTTCAGAAATGCCTGCTCGCGCATGCGCTTGTGCAGGATCTCATAGTCATATTCCAGCGTCTCGAACATCTCGGGATCGGGCTTGAAGCGCACGGTCGTGCCGGTGCGGTCGGTCTCGCCGATGACGGTGATGTGCTGCGTGATATCGCCGCGGGAGAACTTCATCTCGTGAATCTTCCCGTCCTTGTGCACCTCGACCTCGAGCCATTCGGACAGGGCGTTCACGACGCTCGCGCCGACGCCGTGCAGGCCGCCGGAGACCTTGTAGCCCCCGCCGCCGAACTTGCCGCCCG
>CAMJHX010000219.1 GCA_946405655.1 uncultured Clostridia bacterium | reverse complement strand
ACGCCGTAAAGCTCTGCAACACCATCCGAGAGGAGCACGAGCAGATGGAGGCCATGCGGAAGAAAAAATAAATTTGCGCGCCGAATCCGCCCGCGCAGGGCGGGGTGAAATGCCATGCCGGACTTCGGCGCATTCGCAGCGCTCCCGGTTCGCTGTAGGGGCGACCTGCGGTCGCCCGCCGATGACGCTGCGCACGAAAAGAGAACCGTAGGGCGGTGGCTTGCCGCCGCCGAATCCGCCGCATTGGTCCTGGCGGCCCCAAGGGACCGCCCTACAGCAAACTTGAAGTGCATTTGAATTCGCCGAAATCGAATCGTCACGCGATTCTGTCCCGCGCGGGCGACCAAAGGTCGCCCCTACAGCAGGTTTTCGTACTGACGATCTTCGCCCGGGATCGGCACAAGTATTAAGGCATTCTGCGCAGGCCGCTGAGGGCGTCGGCCCCTGCGGAGCAGATTGGAAGTCCGGTGCGAAAGCACCGCAAAGGAGGCGTTTGAATGCGGCGAAGAAAAGACCCGATCCCGCCGGGGGCGGAGATCTATTGGGGCGACCGCGCGGAATTTGCGGCGCTGATCTTTCTGATGCTCCCGATGCTGATGCTGGTCGTCGGCGTCATGTTCAGCAGGCCGCCGATCCGCTCGTCGGATTACTGGGCGATCGCGCTCCTTTTCGGGATGTTTCTGCTGCTGCTTCTGCTTTTTTGGCATCTGTCGCAGGGCTATACGCTGATCGACGGCGACCGGGTGGAGACACGCGGCGGCTTCGGCAGGCTCACGGCCTTTCGGCTCAGTGAGCTCACCGGCTATCGCTTCAGCCCGCTGCGTCACAATCCTTATATCCGGCAGCATAATTCGCTGTATCTCTATCGCGGGCAGGAGCGTCTGGTCACGGACAGCATACAGCCGCCCGCGCAAAAACGACTGCACGATCTGCTGCGCGAGCGCGGTCTGCAGCCGCAGCTGCTCACGCCGGAGGAGCGGGCGGGAACCTTCCGCCTGCGCAAAAACATCCGCGTGGAGAGAGACACGCTCGTTTTCAAGGGCGAGCGCATCCCGCTCTCGCAGACGGAGATCCGCACGCAGTTCATCACGCCCGCGCTTTATCGCAGGGGCGGGAAGCAGCTGTTTTTGCTCAACGTCGACTCGATCGCGTGCCGGGATCTGCTCGCCCTCGCGCTGGAGCGAAACGGCGTGGCCGTCGGCGACGCGCTGCCGAGGCTGTGAAGAATCGGGGTGCCGCTTCCAAAACCTTCCCCCTTGGGGGAAGGGGGACCGCTTTAGCGGTGGATGAGGGGAGATGACCTCCCGGGTTGGACATTGGCTGCGCGTCTGCCCCTCATCCGACCTCGCTTCGCTCGGCCACCTTCCCCCGAGGGGGGAAGGTTTGGTGCGCATCAGCCCCGCTGCATCGCCCGTCGAATTGACGAACGAAACCCGCTTTTCGGGCGTTTTTTCTCTGTTTCCATAACGTAAAAACCATTGACAACGCGAGAAAAGTCACAATATAATGTACCATACTCATTTTGGCGGGAGGGCAGACGAATTTTCACATTTCGTCTGCCCTTCTGCGCATTTTTGGGAGGGAAGTCAGCTTGAACAAGGTTGCAGTCATTATGGGCAGCGACAGCGATCTGCCCATCGTTGAGAAAGCGATCACGACGCTGAAGGAATTCAATGTGCCCACGGAGGTCCATGTGTTCTCCGCCCACAGAACGCCGGAGGAGGCTCGCGCCTTCGCTATGTCCGCGCGCGCAAACGGCTTCGGCGCGATCCTCGCCGCCGCAGGCAAGGCTGCGCATCTCGCCGGCGCGATTGCGGCCAACACCACCCTGCCGGTCATCGGCATTCCGGTCAAATCATCCACATTAGACGGCATTGACGCTCTGCTCTCCACGGTCCAGATGCCCTCCGGCATCCCGGTTGCGACTGTGGCAATCGATGGGGCTGTCAATGCCGCTTTGCTTGCCGTGGAGATCCTCTCGGTCAGCGATCCCGCGCTCGGACAAGCGCTCGACGACCGCAGACGGGCGGACACGGCGAAGGTATTGGAGAAAAACAGGAAGATTGAGGAACAGTTTAACCAGTGAGGAGTTAGGAGTTAGGAGTTAGGAGTTGACGTGCTGCTCCGCAGCATTTTTGAATGATCGGCGCAAGCCGATACCACAACTTCTCACTCCTCACTCCTCACTCCTAACTCGACTCGCGAAAGGAGAAACAAACATGCAGAAACTCAACCAGCTCTACGAAGGAAAAGCCAAGAAAGTTTACGCTACGGACGATCCCGATCTCGTCATCGTTTCCTATAAGGACGACGCCACCGCCTTCAACGGCCTGAAGAAGGGCACGATCGTGGGCAAGGGCGTTGTGAACAACAAGGTCACGAACCACCTGATGCAGCTGCTGGAGAAGGAAGGCGTCCCGACGCACTTCGTCGAGGAGCTTTCGGAGCGCGACACCGTCGTGAAGCACGTCTCCATCGTGCCGCTCGAGGTCATCATCCGCAACATTTCCGCCGGAAGCTTCGCCAAGCGCTTCGGCGTGGAGGAGGGCATCGTCTTCGACGAGCCGACGATCGAGTTCAGCTATAAAAACGACGATCTGGGCGATCCGCTGATGAACGCCTACCACGCCCGCGCGCTGAAGCTCGCCACCGCCGAGGAGATCGAGACGATCAAGGCCATGGCCTTCAAGGTCAACGAGGTGCTCAAGGCCTTCTTCAAGGCCGTGAACGTCGACCTCGTGGACTTCAAGCTTGAGTTCGGCAGACTTTCCGACGGCACGATCGTCCTCGCCGACGAGATCAGCCCCGACACCTGCCGCTTCTGGGACAGCACCACCCACGAAAAGCTCGACAAGGACCGCTTCCGCCGCGA
>CAMJHX010000218.1 GCA_946405655.1 uncultured Clostridia bacterium | reverse complement strand
TTCACAGCGACTGCCGCTATGGTCGTGCTGAGCTTCTTTATCCTCGGTCTCGCGTTCGTGTTTCTCGGCCGGAGCTATGTCATCAACAACTACCGCACCGGCATGCAGGCGAACGCCGAGGAGGTGCGCCACAACGCCCAGGCGATGGTGCACGACGGCACGCTCACCGACTGGGGGCTGCGCATGACGATCAGCTCCCTCTCGCAGATCACGGGAAACCACATCTTTCTCTGCGACACGAACGGCACGGTCGTCTCCTGCTCGGATATGAACATCGCCTGCGTCCACATCGGGCAGCAGATCGGCGGCACGGAGCTCGTCACGCTCTCGCGCGGCGAGATGGTGGACGAGGTGTCCACGCTCGGCTCATTTTATGCCTCGCCGCACTATGTCGTCGCCGAGGCGATCGACTCCGCCGACGGCACGCTGCTCGGCTATGTCTTCGTCACGGCGGACTCCGGCACCATCGTCGCCAGCTGGGACACCTTCCTCTGGGTCTTCCTCGCCGCCTCCGCCGCCGTCATGACGCTCGCGCTCCTGCTCGCGTTCATGACGTCCAAGCGCATGGCAAAGCCCCTCGATGAGATGGCGCGCGCCACGCGCAGCTTCGCCCACGGCGATTTCTCCGTCCGCGTCGAGGAGGAGGACCGCGACGACGAGGTCGGCGCGCTCGTCTCCGCCTTCAACACGATGGCGGACTCCCTCGAGAGAAGCGAGCAGCGCCGCAACGATTTCATCGCCAACGTCTCGCACGAGCTCAAAACGCCGATGACCACGATCGCCGGCTTTGCCGACGGCCTGCTCGACGGCACGATCCCCAAGGATCAGCAGGACAAATATCTCGCCACCATCGCCGATGAGACGCGCCGCCTCTCCCGGCTCGTGCGCAGCATGCTCGATCTCTCCCGCATGGAGAGCGCCGGCACGGATCTCACGCGCCGCCGCGAGTTTGACATTCTCGAGGTCATCATCTCCACGCTCCTGAGCTTCGAGGCGAGAGCCGAGGAAAAGCGGCTCAACGTCGACCTCCAGCTGCCGGAGAACCATGTGAACGTCCTCGCGGACCCGGACGCGATCACCCGCGTGGTCTATAACCTCATGGACAACGCCGTCAAGTTCGCCGCCGAGCGGAGCGTGCTCACCGTCTCCCTCTGGAAGACGGACGGCAAGGCATACGTCTCCGTCAAGGACCGCGGCGAGACGATCCCGGCGGACGATCTGCCCTTCATCTTCGACCGCTTCCACAAGTCCGACCGCTCCCGCAGTCTCGACCGCGACGGCGTCGGCCTCGGTCTCTATCTCGTCAAGCGCATTCTCGACGCGCACGGCGAGGACATCGCCGTCACCAGCCGGGACGGGGTCACCGAGTTCGTCTTCTCGCTCACGCTCGCCCCGCAGAGCAAAAAGCAGCGCGAGGAGAAGGTTAAGTAAGTCAGAGAATTAACAGATTATTTTTAATTCATTCACAGCCCGCACAAATTCGCGTGTTAGGATGTGCGTGTCAAATGGAGGAATCGATCCATGCTTGATGAGGATTACAGCGGCTGGTATCACAGCGACGCTGCGCGCACCGAGCCGGAGAGCGAGCATCGCTCGGACTACAGTGAGGCATGGTGGTCCAGCTCCGAGCCGGAGCCCCAGCCCCAGCCGAAGCCCCGCCGTCCCTGGCGGTGGATCGGCGCGCTGCTCGGCGTGGTGCTGCTGATCATCGCCTCCGCCTGCCTTTTCCACGGCATCGGCGAGAAGGGCGACAAGCCGGACGCGTCCGTCCCGGCGCAGCAGATCCCCGGTACGGAGGACGTCGTCGCCGACGCGGATACCGATTCTCTGCCCCGCGCAGAGACCGGCACCGGCGTCACCATGACGCTCGCGCCGAAGCCCGAAGGTGACGCGCGCTCCCTGCAGGAGATCTACCGCGAATGCCTGCCCTCCGTGGTCGCCATCCGCACCTCCAAGGGCAAGCTCGGCGGCAGCCTCGGCACCGGCATCGTCATGACGGCGGACGGGTACATTATCACCAACGCCCACGTGCTCGACGGCGCCAAGAGCGTCACGGTCACGCTCCTGTCCGATGAGACCGAGCATGAGGCAAAGCTCGTCGGCACCGATTCCGTCAGCGACCTCGCCGTCCTCAAGATCGAGGCGCAGAATCTCAAGCCCGCCGAATTCGGCCAGTCCGATTCGCTGCAGGTGGGCGATGACGTCATCGCCATCGGCAACCCCCTCGGCACCGAGCTCAACGGCACGATGACCAACGGCATCGTCTCCGCCATCAACCGCAATGTGATCTTCGGCGGCCACAGCATGACGCTCATCCAGACCAACGCCGCCATCAACGAGGGCAACTCCGGCGGCCCGCTCATCAATGAGTTTGGTCAGGTCGTCGGCGTCACGAATATGAAGGCGTTCACCACCGGCGTCGAGGGTATCTGCTTTGCGATCCCGACGAGCGTGATCCGCCCCGTCGTCGATGCGCTCATCGCGGAGGGACAGGTGAACGGACGCGCCAGCATCGGCATCGTCATCGGCGCGCTGGACGCCGCCGCCGCGGAATATTACGATCTCCCGCAGGGACTCTATGTCGAGTCCGTCGCCGAGGGGTCAGACGCGGCGAAGCAGGGCATCCAGCCCGGCGATATCGTCACCGCCGTCAACGGTCAGGCGGTCACCACCACCTATGAGGTCAACGCCATCAAGGAGACCTTCTCCGTGGGCGACACCATGACCCTCACCATCTACCGCGACGGCGAGACCTTCGACGTCACCGTGACCTTAATGGACACGAACGACATCTACTAATTTGCTTCCTTCCACTCCTCTTTTTTATATTCTCCTCTCTATTGAACGAACCCCCGGTCTTTGACCGGGGGTTTGT
>CAMJHX010000217.1 GCA_946405655.1 uncultured Clostridia bacterium | reverse complement strand
TATCAAAACAAGCTCCAGTCCTTCATGGACGAGGTGCAGGCGATCCTGAGCCGGGAGGAGAACATCACGAAGGTGGAGAAAACCTACCTCCGCCACAAGGTGATGCCGGAGGCCGAGGACGAGGTCGTGCTGGTCGCGGCGGAGTCGGAATACAGCGAGCGCATCACGGACATCACGCGGTTTCTGCTGTATCTGCTCGGCGAAAAGGAACAGCTCTTCGCCGCGATCCGCCGCGCGAAGGACGCCCTGCCGGTGGACATGGACAGCGAGGTCAGCCTGAACGCGACGCGCCAGAGCATCGCCCGCACGCTCAAGCAGATGAACGATCTGCGCAGCTCCGAGGTCACGCTCTCCAACGGCGGCACCGGCTACCGCTTCAACGCAGACGGCAACCAGGTCGCCTACAAATGCGACGTCCGCCGCGTGACGACGATCCACTACGACCGCAACGTCATCCGGCGCGAGCTGCAGAAGCTCAACCGCCGCGCCGACGAGGTCTCCGCGCAGCTGGATCTCTGCCTCGTCACCTCGACGGTGGAGTACGAGCCGCCCTTCGACGTGAACGACAGCTTCGCCGAGGCGTTCGACGCATTCCTAACCCGCCCGTAAGAGAGCCGCTCCGGTGTTAGACCGGAGCCGCTTCCCTTCGGGGTACGGCAGAGGGCGAGCTCGCGCTCCGGTTCAGGTGCAGATGAACTATGAGGCTGCACGCGTCTGAAAAGACAATTTCGCTCCACCGGAGTTTTTTAATAGGAATACAGTAAGCCGCTTCGTCTCAGGCCCCGCCCTGACGCCAAGCCGCCAAAGCGCCCATTCCGCGGCCGCCCTTTCCCAAAACACGCACATACATCTCCATGGAAGTGCTGAATCATTGGGTTTTTTAGAATTATATGCAGCCAGCCGCTCAAGCGGCCGACCGCAAAAAATGGAGCGCGCCGCTTCCCTCTCTGCCGTATTCCCATAAAAGCGAAGAGCAGCAGGCCTCCGCCTGCTGCTCGATGTATGATGGAAGGTTGACCGCGACGGGGACCAGGATCTGGTCCATCGGCACGCCGAAGAGGCTGCCGAGCGCGTAGAGATTGTCCACGGTGGGAAGGCATGCGCCTTTCTGCCACTTGTAGATCGCCTGCGGCTGCTCAAAGCCGAAGAAGGTTTGCAGGTCCCGAACGGAGAAGCCCCGCTCGAGGCGCAGACGCCGAATGTTGTCCCCGGTCGCGACCAGGTCGATCACGGGGAATGCATGCGTGTTCATGGCAATCGCCTCCTTAAGAAGTCTGAGTATTGGAATATAGCAGATCGGAAGCGGGTTTGTCAAGGGTACTTTTACAGCGGGAAAATTCTTCTGAATCCTGAAAAAGTCGCCCTGCAGACGACCAAAAGCGGCTGTATCTGTGGTAGTATATCATCAGACAAATACCGGAAGGAGGAATGCACATGATCGGCGCAATCATCGGAGACATCGTCGGCTCCCGGTTCGAGTGGCACAACATCAAGACGAAGGAATTCGAGCTGTTCCATCGCCGCTGCCGACCGACGGATGACAGCGTGATGACGCTCGCTGTCGCGCAGGCGATTCTTGACAGCGAGGGCGATCCTGCTTCCCTCTCGCAAAACGCCGTCCGGCACATGCAGGCGCTCGGCAGGCGCTACCCCAGCGCCGGTTACGGCGGGCGCTTCCGCAAATGGCTCCGCGCAGAAAATCCGCAGCCCTACAACAGCTACGGCAACGGCTCCGCCATGCGCGCGAGTCCCTGCGGCTTCGCGGCGAAGACGCTGGAGGAGGCCGTTGCCATGGCGGACGCCGTGACGAGGGTGACGCACAGCCATCCGGAGGGCATGAAGGGTGCGGAGGCAACGGCAGCCGCGATCTTCCTCGCGCGCAGCGGAAAAAGCATGGCGGAAATCCGTGAGCACATCGAGCAGAACTACTATCCGCTGGGCTTCACGCTCGATGAGATCCGCCCGAGCTACACCTTCGACGTGTCCTGTCAGGGCAGCGTGCCGCAGGCGCTGGAGGCGTTCTTCGAGTCCGAGAGCTTTGAGGGCGCGATCCGCAACGCGATCTCCATCGGCGGCGACAGCGACACGATCGCGGCCATCGCCGGCGGCATTGCCGAGGCATACTACGGCGTGCCCGAGGAGCTCCGCGACATGGCGATCTCCTATCTGGACGATACGCAGATGGAAATCCTGATCGCGTTCAGCGAGAAATATATGGGCTGACATTGGTTTGCCGTCATCTCTTAAGCGAAGGGATGACGGCAATTCTGATATGCGTCAGCCGAACTGCTCCGCCAGATTCCGAACCTCGGCTCCACAGCTGCGCGCATACCGGATCGCGTCGTTCGGCCTGCGGTCAAGGGCGATGACGAGATTGGACCGGTCGATCATCCACTCGTTCCGCCGCCGGAACACCTCATAATCGAACTCCGGGCTGATATACCGCACGGCGTCCGCCCACCGGATGATATGGTAATACTGCCGCTGCCACAGCGGAGACCACGTCTCCTCCACGCCGCGAAACGGCGACACGGCGACGAGCCGGACATCCAGATTCGTGCCGCGCAGTCCCAGAATGATCTGCCCCGCCCAGATGCCGACCCCGCGGGACATACCCGTGAGGAAGGTACGGAATCCGTCCCCGACCGCGCGGCGGAGCTCCTCCTCCAGCATGCGCCTGGCCGCGGCCTCGCTGCAGCACAGCTCCTCCGGCCGCGTCGGGGCAATGCAGCAGCGATGAATCCGCAGTTCTTCTTCTCTGGTCATCCGCATGACGCCTCCTCTCGTTCATTGCTGAAGCCATGATATCGAAAACAGAGGGTCAAATTGTTCCCATGGTTCTGCAGCCCGGATTTTTTCTGTCGGGCGCGCGTGA
>CAMJHX010000216.1 GCA_946405655.1 uncultured Clostridia bacterium | reverse complement strand
CACGTTATTAAGGAAGGCAGCCGCAACAGCACCATGAGCCGTTTCGCCGGTCGCGTGGTCAAGCGCTACGGCTGGAACGACGCCTCGCACAAGATCTTTCTGGACGAGGCCGCCAAGTGCGATCCGCCGCTGGACGATGACGAGCTCATGAAGATCTGGCGCAGTGCCCGGAAGTTTGAAACGGTCGTCACAGCGGCAGCAGACTATGTCCCGCCGGAGCAGTTCAACATCGCCGAGCTTGCCGGTCCGGCCGGTTGCCTGAAGCCGCAGGACTACAGCGACATCGGTCAGGCGAAGGTGCTGTCCCATGAGTATGGCGACGAGATCTGCTTTAACCCGGCGACGGACTTCTTCCGGTACAACGGCACCTATTGGGAAGAGTCGAAGGAAGCAGCACTTGGCGCTGCGGTCGAGTTTCTGGATCAGCAGCTTGCCGACGCGGAACTGCTCGTGTTCACCACCAAGCAGGCCGTGCTCAATTCCGGCGCTGACGAAGAAGCGCTCACCGGCGGCAAGAAGGCTGTGAACGGTCTCTCCGACGAGCAGATGAAGCTGCTGGCCGAGTACCTGTCGGCCGTCACGTACTACAAGTTCGTGATGGGCAGAAGGAATATCAAATACATCCACTCCGCGATGGAGGTGGCCAAGCCTCTGGTGTCGGTTGCCTTGGAGGACCTCAACGCCGATCCGCTGCTCCTGAACACGCCGCAGGCATCGTATCGCCTGTGCGACGGTCTCGAAGGCAGGCAGGAGCACAACTGGAAGGATTACTGCACCAAGGTCACCTCCGTCGAGCCCGGCGATAAGGGCAAGGCCCTGTGGCTGGATGCCCTGAACAAAACCTTCCTAAACGATCAGGAGCTCATCGACTACGTGCAGGAGGTCGTCGGTCTGGCGGCGATCGGCAAGGTGTATATGGAAGCCATGATCATTGCCTACGGCGACGGCCGCAACGGCAAATCCACGTTCTGGAACACGGTCGCCCGGGTGCTGGGCGGCTATGCCGGAAACGTCTCTGCCGATACGCTGACGGTCGGCTGCCGCAGGAACGTGAAGCCGGAACTGGCCGAGCTCAAAGGCGTGCGTCTCGCGCTGGCCAAAGAGCTCGAGGAGGGTACCCGCATGAACACCTCCGTGGTCAAGCAGCTCACTTCCACCGACGACATTTACGGCGAGAAGAAGTTCTGCAAGCCTGCGTCCTTCACCCCGTCACACACCTTGGTCCTGTACACGAACCACCTGCCCCGCGTCGGCGCGACCGATGAGGGTACCTGGCGTCGGCTGATCGTCATTCCCTTCAATGCGGTGTTCTCCGGGAAAAGCGATCAGAAGAACTACGGCGACTTCCTGTATGAGAATGCAGGTCCGGCCGTGCTGGCATGGATCATTGAAGGGGCCAAGCGCATCATCGCCAAGGACTATAAGCTCAAGAACCCGAAGATCGTGCAGGATGCCATCGATGCTTACCGCGGGCAGAACGACTGGCTGAATGAGTTCCTCGAGGAATGCTGTGAGATCGACCCGTCGTACACAGAAAAGTCCGGCGAGCTGTATCAGGAGTACCGCTCTTACTGTCTGCGCATGGGCGAGTTTGCCAGAAGCACTACGGATTTCTATGGCGCTCTGGCTCAGAGAGACTTCGAGCGGCATCGCACGAAGAAGGGCGTCCTGATCAGAGGACTCCGAATCAAGAGCGAATTTGACGGCTGACGAGGAGCATGACGGTGTAGGTCGGACACGAAAGTCTGAGACCAAAATGCCGTAAAACGACCTGCACCGATGTTCATCATCAAGAATTGGACCGGAAAAACGCTCGATTGACCTACACCATACTGCATGGTGCAAAGGCCGGAAAAGCCTGTAATTCCAGTACTTTTCCATGTGGTGTATCTGGGTGAACCTCTTGTACAGACCCCCTATAGGAGAAAAAATTCTAAAAAAAATATTGCTATAGGGGGTCCTGTAGAGACCATCACCCAGGTGCACCCTCTCTAAGGCTGGTGATGGAAAGGAGCGCGTATGCGAGAAAAGACTATAGAAAAGAAGCTCGTGCAGGCAGTGAAGAATGAAGGCGGCATGTGCCCAAAGCTGGTGTCGCCTGGTACGGACGGGATGCCCGATCGCATGGTGCTGCTGCCCGAGGCCCGCATCGGCTTCGTCGAGGTGAAGGCTCCCGGCGCTAAGCCACGGCCCCTGCAGGAGCGGCGGCATGAGCAACTGCGGGAGCTCGGCTTTCAGGTCTCCGTTCTGGACGACCCGGAACAGATCCCCGGCATCATTGAGGAGATATTGAATGTATGAAGGCAACTACGAGAAGCTGGCAAACGCCATCATCCTGCAGGCGGTGAAGGACTTCCGGCCTGCATACCGTCGGCTGCGTCGACACCCCAACGACAAACTGGCGGCGGATACGGTCAGGGAGATTACACAGTTCTTCTGTTCGGATTACTTCTGTGCCCTGACCGATCTGGATGGCCCGGCGCTGCTGCAGCGGATCATGAAAGACATTGACAACAGGAGCATCAAATGAAAAGAACCGACTTACATGAATACCAGAACTACTGCGTGGAGTTTCTGAAAACGCACCGGGAAGCCATGCTAATCCTCGAAATGGGCCTCGGCAAGAGTGCTATCTCGCTCACGGCCGTTCTGGACCTGATGTTCGACAGCTTCGACGTCGGGAAGGTGCTGGTGATCGCGCCTCTCCGGGTGGCGAAGACGGTGTGGCCGGAGGAGCGCGATACCTGGGAGCACGCGAACTTCCTGCGCATGAGCGTGATGGTAGGCAGCGCCAAGCAGCGTGAAGCAGCTCTGCGGAACCCGGCCGATGTTTACGTCATCAACCGCGAGAACGTGAAATGGCTGGTGGACTATCTGGAAAAGCTGC
>CAMJHX010000215.1 GCA_946405655.1 uncultured Clostridia bacterium | reverse complement strand
TCAAAATGAGAGCCCATTTTTGGGCTCTCTTTTCTTTTACTCTGTACCGTAGGGGTCGGCGTCCTCGACGACCCGGCAGAATCAGTGAATGATTTTGGTGATCCCGGGCGAATCCGTTCCGCACCCGCTGTAGGGCGGCCACCTGTGGGCCGCCGCATCTCGCTGCAGGATCATGGAGGGGCACAGATTCCCACACTCTACTGGAAAAAATTTTCTTAATCCCTATTGACATAGTAGGAAATTAGTGCTATCATACGATCAATCCAAACGTAAGGAGGCGCCGCAGATGTTCCGTGTCGTTACCCGCAAGCAGAATATCTGGTGTTGTCGAATGCTTTGCTCCCGGGCATCTGGACTTGGGCTTGAGGCATCCGGCTGGACTTCTGCGCGCCTCGTTGCCCCTCGATGTTAGAGTCATCAGCAAGTTTGCCATTTGCTGCGTGCCCGGGAGCTTATCATAAGCTGCCGGGCTTTTTTGCGCGCGAAGGCACATTTGGATTCTGAAAAGGAGCATATAAAATCATGAGTAACTATCGTTTTGAAACGCTGCAGCTGCACGTCGGCCAGGAGCAGGCCGATCCCACCACGGACTCCCGCGCCGTGCCGATCTATCAGACCACGTCCTACGTCTTTCACAATTCCGCGCACGCGGCGGCGCGCTTCGGCCTGACCGACGCGGGCAACATCTACGGCCGCCTCACGAACTCCACGCAGGATGTGCTGGAAAAGCGCATCGCAGCCCTCGAGGGCGGCGTCGGCGCGCTGGCGCTGGCCTCGGGCGCAGCGGCGGTGACCTACGTCATTCAGGCGCTCGCGCAGCAGGGCGAGCACATCGTGGCGCAGAAGACGATCTACGGCGGCAGCTACAACCTCCTCGCGCACACCCTGCCGCTCTACGGCATTGAGACCACCTTTGTCGACGCGCACGATCTCGCCGAGGTTGAGGCGGCGATCCGCCCGAACACCAAGGCAATCTATCTCGAGACGCTCGGCAACCCGAATTCCGACATTCCCGATCTCGATGAGATCGGCTGCATTGCGCACCGGCACGGCCTCCCGCTGGTCGTGGACAACACCTTCGGCACGCCCTATCTCATCCGCCCGATCGAGCACGGCGCGGACATCGTGCTCCACTCCGCCACGAAGTTCCTCGGCGGCCACGGCACGACGCTCGGCGGCGTCGTGGTCGATTCCGGCCGGTTCGACTGGAAGGCGAGCGGGAAGTACGCCCCGATCGCGGAGCCGAACCCGAGCTACCACGGCATCTCCTTCGTGGACGCGGCAGGGAAGGCGGCCTTCATCACCTATCTGCGCGCG
This sequence comes from uncultured Clostridia bacterium, assembly GCA_946405655.1. Taxonomy (GTDB): domain Bacteria; phylum Bacillota; class Clostridia; order Oscillospirales; family Oscillospiraceae; genus CAG-103. Next base: position 1,604 of record CAMJHX010000215.1, on the reverse strand, counting down.
ATCCTGCTGCGCGATACCGGCGCCGCCATTTCGCCCTTCAACGCGTTCCTGCTCCTGCAGGGCGTGGAGACGCTCTCGCTCCGCCTCGAGCGCCACGCCGAGAACGCAAAGAAGGTCGTCGAATACCTCGCCGCGCACCCGCAGGTCGAGAAGGTGAACCACCCCTCGCTGCCGGATCACCCGGATCACGCCCTCTATGAGCGCTATTTCCCGAACGGCGGCGCGTCCATCTTCACGTTCGACATCAAGGGCGGGCAGAAGGAAGCCCACGCCTTCATCGACGCGCTCGAGATCTTCTCCCTGCTCGCAAACGTCGCGGATGTGAAGTCCCTCGTCATCCATCCGGCGACGACGACGCACTCCCAGCTCACGGACGAGGAGCTCGCCGATCAGGGCATCGGTCAGAACACGATCCGCCTCTCCATCGGCACCGAGCATATCGACGACATCCTCGCCGATCTCGAAAAAGGCTTTGCCGCGGCAAAGCAAGGTTGACAAATCGAAAGAATAGAATTTATATTTTATAGGAAAACAAAAGGAGGAACCTGTCATGTCCAACGTTTATAAATCCGCTGACCAGCTGATCGGGAACACCCCGCTGCTGGAGGTCACGAATATCGAAAAGAAGCTCGGCCTCGAGGCAACCGTCCTCGTCAAGCTCGAGTATCTCAACCCCGCCGGCAGCGTCAAGGACCGCGTGGCGAAGGCGATGATCGAGGACGCCGAGGCGAAGGGGCTCCTGAAGCCCGGCTCCGTCATCATCGAGCCCACCTCCGGCAACACCGGCATCGGCCTCGCCTTCATCGCCGCCGCGAAGGGCTACCGCATCATCCTCACCATGCCGGAGACCATGAGCGTCGAGCGGCGCAACATCCTCAAGGCCTACGGCGCCGAGCTCGTGCTCACCGAGGGCGCCAAGGGCATGAAGGGCGCCATCGCGAAGGCGGAGGAGCTCGCGAAAGAGATCCCCGGCGGCTTCATCCCCGGCCAGTTTGTAAACCCCGCGAACCCCGCCATCCACAAGGCCACCACCGGCCCGGAGATCTGGCGCGATACCGACGGCAAGGTCGACGTCTTCATCGCCGGCGTCGGCACCGGCGGCACGGTCACGGGCGTGGGCGAGTATCTCAAGGAGCAGAACCCCGCTGTGCGCGTCGTGGCGCTCGAGCCGAAGGATTCCCCCGTCCTCTCCGAGGGCAGAGCGGGCTCCCACAAGATCCAGGGCATCGGCGCGGGCTTCGTGCCGGACGTGCTGAACACCGCCGTCTATGACGAGGTTTTCCAGGCCGACCACGAGGACGCCTTCGCCGCGGCGAAGCTCCTCGCCAAGGAGGAGGGCGTCTCCGTCGGCATCTCCTCGGGTGCGGCGCTCCACGGCGCGATCGAGCTCGCCAAGCGGCCGGAGAACAAGGGCAAGACCATCGTCGCCCTCCTGCCGGACAGCGGCGACCGCTACTATTCCACCCCGCTTTTCACGGAGTAACACACTGTCATTCTGAGCGAAGCGAAGCGGAGTCGAAGAATCTTGGCAGAGCAGCCGGACAGAGGCTGGATGTTCTCTTTTACTGCCAAGCCAAGATCCTTCGACTGCGCGCTGACGCGCT
>CAMJHX010000214.1 GCA_946405655.1 uncultured Clostridia bacterium | reverse complement strand
TGATGAAGGAATAGGTGATGATCTCGTCGAGACCCAGGCTGCGGCAGATCTCGCCGACGCGGCGCTCGCAGCTCTGCTCGGGTGTGAAGCCGCCGCAGGTCGAGACCGTGCCGGTGAAGCGCGTGGGGATCTCGTTGTAGCCGTAGAAGCGCGCGACCTCCTCGGCGATGTCGGAGTAGTGCTCCACGTCGCCGCGCCAGGAGGGAACGAGGATCGTGTCGCCGTCAAGCTCGAAGCCGAGGGAGAGGAGGATGCGGCGCATCTCGTCTTCCGAAACGTCGGTGCCGAGCAGGCGGTTGATCTTCTCCGGCTCGAGCAGGACGGTCTTCTGCTTGATCTCGTTCGGCACGACGTCGATCGTGCCCTGCAGCACCTCGCCGCAGCCGAGCAGCTCCACGAGCTCGCAGGCGCGGTCCACGGCCTCCACGGTGCCCATCGGGTCGAGACCCTTCTCGAAGCGGCCGGAGGCCTCCGTGCGCATGCCGAGCGCCGCCGCCGTGCGGCGGACGGAGGGGCCGTTGAAGTTCGCGCTCTCAAAGACGACCATCGCCGTGTCGCCCACGATCTCGGAGTTCGCGCCGCCCATGACGCCCGCGAGGGCGACGGGCTTCGTCTCGTCGCAGATGGCGAGCATGTTCTCGTTGAGGGCTCTGGCGTTGCCGTCGAGCGTCTCGAGCGTCTCGTCCGCCTTCGCGCGGCGCACGATGATCTGGCTGCCGCCGATGCAGCTGAAGTCAAACGCGTGCATGGGCTGGCCGTATTCGAGCATGACGTAGTTCGTGATGTCCACGATGTTGTTGATCGGGCGGACGCCGCTGTTGCGCAGTCTCTCGCGCATCCACGCGGGGGAGGGGGCGATCTTCACGTTTCGCACCATGCGCGCGGTGTACCGCGGGCAGAGCGCGGGATCGTCGATGCGGATGGAGACGTGGTTGTGAATGTCGTCCTCGCAGCCCTTGACCTCGGGCTTGTGGAGGTTCAGCGGCAGATTCAGCGTCGCGCTCGCTTCGCGGGCGAGACCGATGACAGAGAGGCAGTCCGGGCGGTTCGGCGTGATCTCAAACTCGACCACATGGTCGTCCATGCCGATGACAAGCGCCATGTCGTCGCCGGGCTTCACGCCCTCCTCCTGCAGGATCCACAGGCCGTCCTCGATCGCGTAGGGATAATCGTGCAGCGTCAGCCCCAGCTCCTTCACGGAGCAGAACATGCCCTCGGAGACCACGCCGCGCAGCTCGCCCGTGTGGATCTCCTTGCCGTCGGGCAGGACGGAGCCGTCGAGCGCCGTCGGGATCAGGTCGCCCTCCTTCTGGTTCTGCGCGCCGGTCACGATCTGGATGGGCTTGTCCCTGCCCACGTCCACCTCGCAGACCCACATGTGGTCGCTGTTCTCGTGGCGCACCATCTTCAGAATGCGGCCCGCCACCACGTTTTTCATCTTTTCGTGCAGATCCTCAAACGTCTCCACCTTGGAGCCGGAGAGGGTCATCGCCTCGGCAAACTCGCGGTCGCCCACGGCGCTGCAGTCGACGAAGCTGTTCAGCCATTTTCTGCTCAGTAACATATCAGACACTCTCCTTTCTTAAAACTGCTCGAGGAAGCGCACGTCGTTCTCAAAGATCAGGCGCAGGTCGCTGATCTTGAACCGGCGCATCGCGAGACGCTCCAGACCCATGCCGAAGGCCCAGCCGGAATAGACGCTCGTGTCGATCCCGCAGCCCTCGAGCACCTTCGGGTGCACCATGCCGGCGCCGAGGATCTCGATCCAGCCCTCGCCCTTGCAGGTGGGGCAGCCCTTGCCGCCGCACTTGTGGCACTGCACGTCCATCTCGCAGCTCGGCTCGGTGAACGGGAAGTGGTGCGGGCGGAAGCGGGTCACGGTGTCCTCGCCGTAGAGCTTCTTCATCACGGCGTCGAGCGTGCCCTTCAGGTCCGCCATCGTCACGCCCTTGTCGATGACCATGCCCTCGATCTGGTGGAACATGGGGGAGTGCGTCGCGTCCACCTCGTCCTTGCGGTAGACGCGGCCGGGCGCGAGCATGCGGATGGGGAGCTCTTTTTCCTCCATCGCGCGAATCTGCATCGGGCTCGTCTGCGTGCGCAGGAGGATGGAGCTGTCCTCCGTGAGATAGAACGTGTCGGACCACTCGCGCGCGGGATGGCCCTCGTCGGTGTTCAGCTTGGTGAAGTTGTAATCCGCGAGCTCCACCTCGGGGCCCTCGAGGATCTCAAAGCCCATGCCGATGAAGATGTCCTTGATCTCGTCGAGCACGACGTACATCGGGTGCTCGTGGCCGATCTGGGCGGGCTTGCCGGGGATCGTCACGTCCACGGCCTCGCTCGCGAGCCTGCGCTCGAGGAGCATCGCGCTCAGCTCGTCCTTGCGCTGTGCCAGAGCGTTTTCCACCTCGGCGCGCACCTGGTTTGCCAGCTGTCCCATGGCGGGACGCTCGCTCGGGTCGAGCTTGCCCATCATCTTCAGCAGCTTTGTCAGATCGCCCTTCTTGCCCAGATACTGGATGCGAAGGGCTTCCAGCGCCTGCGGATCGGCCGCGCCGAGAATGGCCTTCACGGCGACCTCACGCAGGTCTTGGAGCATTTTTTTCATGTTCACGTCTCCTTATCTGAATTGTGTTTCAAACAAAAAAATAAACCTCTCATCCCACATCTGGGACGAAAGGCATTCTTCCGCGGTACCACCCGAATTCGGCGCATGTGCGCCGCACTCCAACGCTGTAACGGGCGTTCCCGCCGGGGATTGGCCGGAGCTCACGGGCGAACCAAGCACCGGGTCTGCAAGACGCTTTCAGCCGCCGACGTCTCTCTCTGCACCAGACCGGGGAGTGCTATTTTCCCGCTCAAAGCCATACAATATGTATAACAGAGTTATTTATAGCACAAATCTTCGTGAAATGCAAGAGCGGA
>CAMJHX010000213.1 GCA_946405655.1 uncultured Clostridia bacterium | reverse complement strand
TGCTGTGCGCGGTCGGCGCGAGCTACGGCGGCGCCCCGTATCAGGAGTGCCTGACGCACGGCTGGACCGTCGACGGCGAGGGCAAGGCGATGCACAAGTCCCTCGGCAACGGCATGGACCCGAGCGAGATCATCAACGAGTTCGGCGCGGACATGCTCCGCCTGTGGGCAGGCTCCGCCGACTACCACGTGGACGTGCGCTGCTCCAAGGACATCTTCAAGCAGCTGAGCCAGAACTATCTGAAGTTCCGCAACACCGCGCGCTACTGCCTCGGCAACCTCAACGGCTTCGATCCGAACACCGACATGGTCGCGCCCGAGGATATGATGGCGCTCGACCGCTGGGCGATCACGAAGCTCAACGAGCTCATCGAAAAGTGCGCGCAGGCGTACAATGAATATGAATTCCACGTCGTGAGCCACGCGATCAACGATTTCTGCGTGGTGGAGCTCTCCAGCTTCTATCTCGACATCATCAAGGACCGTCTCTACTGCGAGGGCGCGCACAGTCTCGAGCGCCGCAGCGCGCAGACCGCGCTCTATCTGATCCTCGACACGATGACCAAGGTCTTCGCGCCGATCCTCGCCTTCACCTGCGACGAGATCTGGCAGGCCATGCCGCACAAGGACGGCGACGATGAGCGCAACGTCGTCCTCAACGACATGAACGCCCCCTTCACCGCCTACGCCCTCGACGCCGACGCCATGGCGAAGTGGGATCAGGTGATCGCGCTGCGCGACGATGTGAACGTCGTGCTCGAGCGCGCCCGCGCCGACAAGCGCATCGGCAAGGCGCTCGAAGCCTCCGTCGCGCTGAAGTTCGACGACAGCGCCGCCGACGTCAAGGACGTCGCCGAGAGCATGAACATGGCGGAGCTGCTGATCGTCTCCAAGTGCATTGTGGGCGACGTCGCCATGGATGACGCCGTGGTCGCCAATGGTACGAACGTTCCGGGCGTGACGATCTCCGTCAAGGAGGCCGAGGGCACGAAGTGCCCGCGCTGCTGGACGATCACCGATCAGGCCGACGAAAACGGTCTTTGCCCGCGCTGCGCAAGAGTCGTTGCGGCTCTGGGCTAAAGCAAAATCAAACCGCACGGACGGCCATCGGCCGTCCCTGCGGTTCAAACTCAACTTTCCTATAAAGGGAGATCAACCATGTTATTTGCCATTGCGGTCATCCTGATCCTCATTGCCGATCAGGGGCTGAAATATTGGGTCACGCTGAGCATCCCGCTGGATGACGGCGTCCGCGCCCTGTTTCCGGGCTTTCTGGAGCTGCGCAACATCCATAACACGGGCGCGGCCTTCAGTCTGCTCGCCGGCGCGCCGCGCTGGATCTTCATCATCCTCGCCGTCATCTTCATCGCGATCATCGTTCTCGCAGTGCGAAAGGAATGGGTGCACGGCGCGTTTGGCCGCTGGATGGCCATCCTGCTGCTGGCAGGCGCGCTGGGCAACTGCCTCGACCGCATGCTCAGCGGCTATGTGGTGGATATGCTCGCCTTTGAATTCTGGCCGAGCTTCCCGGTGTTCAACATCGCGGACGTCTGCATCGTCGTCGGCGCGATTGGGTTCTTCCTGCACGTGCTGTTCTACAAGGACTCCGACACCGTCGCCAAGGAAGCGGCGGGCCGCGGAGGAAAGCAGAAGGCCGAGCCGCGCACCGAGGTGTTCAAGCCCGCGCCGGAAAAGAACGCGGGGCGCCCCGTCTCCGCTGACCAGGCGACGCAGCGCGTGGAGGTCAAGCCGAAGACCGTCAAAAAGACCGCCGCGCCGAAGAACGCCGTGAAGATCGAAGAGGAAGCGCAGCCGGAGCCGGCAAAGCCTGCCGAGCCGAAGGCCGACCCCTTTGCCGCGTGGGACCGCGCGGTGCACACGATCGAAGAGGAAGCGAAGGAAAAGGCGGCCGCGGCCGCAAAGCCGGAGCCGATCCCCGAGCCGAAGCCCTCCGCCGTAAAGCCCACCGTGGCAAAGCCGAAGAAGGCCGAGCCCGAAGGCTTCTCGCTCGAGGACATTCTCGCGGAGTTTTCGGACGAATGAATATCGTAACCATTGTTTCTCAGGAGAGCGCCGAGCGGATCGACGCTCTCCTTGCCCGCTCCATAGAGGGTCTGACCCGCAGCGCCGCGCAGCGGCTGCTCGAGCAGGGGCGCGTGACGAAAAGCGGCCTCGCCGTGAAGAAAAACTATAAAACCGCCGCCGGGGACGTGTTCGAGGTCGAGCTCCCCGAGCCGGAGGCGGTGGATCTCCTGCCGCAGGAGATCGCGCTCGACGTGGCGTATGAGGACGATGATCTCATCGTGGTGAATAAGCCGCGCGGTCTCGTCGTGCATCCCGCGCCGGGGCATCCGGACGGGACGCTCGTGAACGCGCTCCTCTGGCACTGCGGCGAGAGTCTCTCGGGCGTCGGCGGGGAAAAGCGCCCCGGCATCGTCCACCGCATCGACAAGGACACCTCGGGGCTCATCATCGCGGCGAAGAACGATTTTGCGCACCTCGCGCTCTCGGCGCAGCTTTCTGACCACACGCTCTCGCGCACCTATGAGGCGGTGGCGCACGGCGTCTTTCGCGACGATTGCGGCACGGTGAGCGCACCGATCGGCCGCCATCCGACGGATCGCAAGCGCATGGCCGTCACGCAAAAGAACAGCCGCGAGGCCGTGACGCACTGGGAGGTGCTCGCGCGCTATTCCGGCTATACGCACATTCAGTGCCGCCTCGAGACCGGGCGCACGCATCAGATCCGCGTGCACATGGCGCACATCGGCCATCCCCTGCTGGGCGACCTCGTCTACGGCCACAAGAAGCCCGAAAAGGGGCTGGAGGGTCAGTGCCTCCACGCGCGCAGCCTGCGGTTTGTGCATCCCAGAACGGGCGAGACGGTAGAGGTCACCAGCGAGCTGCCGGATTATTTTAAAGAGGTATTATCGAAGCTCGGGCC
>CAMJHX010000212.1 GCA_946405655.1 uncultured Clostridia bacterium | reverse complement strand
CCAAGTTCCTCCCCGGCAACATGAAGGCATACGCCGCCGGCATGGAAGACGCCAACAAGCAGTAAAACTACTCAAAAAAAGAGACCGCTACGGCGGTCTCTTTTTTTGGCACTCGCTTTTATCGCGCGGGGCTTTGGCCCCGCTTGGTCGAAGCGAGGGGCTGGCGTCGCGCCAGCCCGAAGGGGTTTTTCCGACGCACATGTCGCCGGAAAAACGGATTGGATTGTATTCGTGTTTCGCACGAACTCTGCGAGGCTGCACGGCGTCGCGTTGCTCCGCCATATCTTGCGGCAGGATCACGGCGGGGCACAGGTCTTCGCCCTGCGCGCGGTTTTGGATGGTGCTTCGTAGGGGTCGGCGTCCTCGACGACCCGGCAGAACGCATTGTTTCTCGCTTATTCTTTGGCGAATCCGCACCGCATCTTCTGTAGGGGCCGACGCCCTCGGCGGCCCTTAGTGCAACACACCTCCGTACTGAAACAGACGCCGTAGGGGAGGGGCTTGCCCCTCCCGTGCAGCAGATTGTTGTTGGATAGAAAATGTCAGGCGAATTCGCACCAGCGGCGAATTCGCCTCCTTTTTGTACATTTTGTCGAAAAACCGACGAATCCGATCGGATGTTTCAGGAATTTTTAGCAATTTTTATATATAAATGCTCTATTATATCTGTTTCTTAATAAAAAGCAAGCTTTTTTTCGCAAAAAAGTCTTACATTATGAAAAAAATTATGCTACAATATTATCAATTATGATAGAGAGAACTATATGTCGGAAAAATACTTGAGGGAGGAGAAAGAATGTACGAGATCGGGGATCTCATTGTTTACGCCGGAGAGGGCGTCTGCCGCGTCGAGGAAATTGGGGTTCCTCCGATGATGGGCATCAACAAGCAGCGCCAGTACTACACGCTCAAGCCGCTTTATCGGGAGGGTATGGTCTATGCCCCGGTCGATACGCAGGTGTTCATGCGCCCTGTCATCACGCGCGAGGACGCCGATGCGCTCATCGACCGCATTCCCGAGATTGAGCCGGTGGTCTATGAGAACAGCAATCTGCGGTTTCTCAACGAGTATTATCAGGCGCAGCTGCAGAACTACAACTGCGAGGGGCTCATCAAGCTCATCCGCAGCACCCACGCCAAGCGCGAGGTCATGATCGGCCGCGGCAAGAAGCTCGGCCTCGTGGACGAGCGCTATATGAAGCGCGCGAAGGACATGCTCCACGGCGAATTCGCCGTCGCGCTGGGGATCGAGCGCAACGAGGTCCCGGGCTACATCGAATCCAAGCTCGGCGCGCTCCAGCCCGCGTAAAAAAGAAGTAAAGAATAGAATAGAAAAAGGACTGCTGCATTTCGCAACAGTCCTTTTTTGCTCTGCGCAGTAAAAAAGCATGTCATTCTGAGCGGAACGAAGTGGAGTCGAAGAATCTTGGCAGATCAGTAGGATAGAGGCTGGTCGTTCTCTTTAACTGCCGTGCCAAGATCCTTCGACTGCGCGCTGTCGCGCTCCGCTCAGGATGACAATCGTTTGGCATCGTTTGACTAAATTAAAAAAGGGCGTGCAGTAGGCTGCACGCCCTTTTCGTATGTGTCAAAGCAGATATACAATCACCGCGATGATCGTGCTGGTCAGACCGATCAGCGCCTCGTAGGGGATGAGCTTCATGCGCTGGTTGATGCCCATGTTCACGGCGCCGCCGGTCGCGTGGAAGAACGAGCCGTGCGGCAGGGAATCGAGCACCGTGGCGCCGGCGTGCACCATCGCGGCCGCGCTCAGGGCGGGGACGCCCGCGCTCAGCAGCGCGCCGGAGAAGGTCTGCGAGGCGACGGTCGCGCCCGCCGTGGTGGAGGCGGTGGCGGCTGCCATCAGCACGCCGCTGAGCGGCGCGAGGACGAAGGCGGGCATGTGCATCGCTTCGAGCAGGTTGATGACGTCCGTCTGCAGGTTCGATGCCTTGATGATGCCGGCGACGGTGCCGGTGCCGATCAGCAGGATGGAAACGCCGATCACCTTCGAGAGGCCGAACTCCATGAACTCGATCGTGTGCTTCGCCTGACCGGTCACGAGGATCGTGATCAGACCGCCGACGGGCAGGGCGATCAGCGGGTCGATGGCGATGCCGGCGATCGGGCGCAGACCGAGCAGGATGATCACGACCAGCGGGCCGAGGATCGCGGTGAAGAAGCTCGGGAGCGTCCCTCTGCCGGAGGACTCCGCGTCCGCCTCCGTGATGCGCTCGCTGCTTTTCTTCTTCGCGAGCATGCTCGCGAGGAGGATCGTCACCACGAGCGCGCAGAGCGCGGGGATGATGTTCTTCATCATCAGGCTCGTGAGATCCACGCCGAAGGCCTCGCTCGCGGCGATGGTGTTCGGGTTGGGGGAGATGATGTTGCCCGCCTTGCCGCCGCCGATCATGGCGAGCAGGACGCCGGGCTTCGAGAGCCCCGCCTTGTTGCCGATCGCGAGGGCGATCGGGGCGACGGTGATGACGGAGATGTCGATGAACACGCCGACGGCGCAGATGATCATCGTCGCGATCGAGATCGCGGCCACGGCGCGCTTCTCTCCGAGCTTATTCACGATCGTCTCGGCGATCTTCTCCGCCGAGCCGGTTTTGATGAGCGCGCCCGCGAGGATGCCGCTCGTGAGGATGCGCAGCACGCTGCTCATCATCGAGCCCGCGCCGGAGACCATGGTGGAGACGGTGCCGGTCAGCCCGCCGCCGCCGACGAGACCGCCGATCAGCGCGCCGAGAATCAGGCTGTAGGCGGGGTGCACCTTGCGGATGATCAGCACGATGGCGATCGCGAGACCGAGCAGCGCGCCGAGGGTGGTAAAGGTAATGTCCATTATTTCTCTCTCTTTCTCCGCGGCTTACCTGCCGCAGGCACGGATCAGGCGGAAGACCTGCTCCACGGTGTTTGCCATGTTGTGCGCCGCGTTGTCGTG
>CAMJHX010000211.1 GCA_946405655.1 uncultured Clostridia bacterium | reverse complement strand
AACATCCTCAACAAGAAGTCCGGCGTGCTGGGCGTCTCCGGCGTGAGCAGTGACTTCCGCGATCTCGACAACGCCGCTGCCGAGGGCAACGAGCGCGCGCAGCTCGCGCTCGACATGTTCCACTACTGGGTGGGCAAGGTCGTCGGCTCCTACGTCGCCGCGATGAACGGCGTGGACGCGATCATCTTCACCGCCGGCGTCGGCGAGAACAGCAAGTCTTCCCGCGCCGCGATCGCCGAGTACTTCGGCTATCTGGGCGTTGAGATCGACCCCGAGGCCAACAGCAAGCGCGGCGAGGACATCATGATCTCCACGCCGGAGAGCAAGGTCAAGGTCTTCGTGATCCCGACGAACGAGGAACTCGTCATCGCCCGCGATACGAAGGAGATCTGCTGCTAATCCATAAGTTTCAAAACGCTGTGCCTGATTTCAGGCACAGCGTTCCCTTTTTGTTTGTTAAATTTGTGCTATTTGACAAATTCTGTGTTTTTTGACGGGTAAAACACAGCGCGATGTGACAAACTTTTAATTAGGTCTGTTTTCGCTTGTAGAAACCGTATTTTTCCGTTATAATGCATCATGAGGTGATATGTTATGCCGTTTCAAATCGTAAAAAAAGAACAATTATCCGATAACATGTTCCGCGTGACCTTCCACGCGCCGCTCGTGGCGCGCCGCGCGCAGCCGGGCCAGTTCCTCATGTTCAGAGTGGACGAGTTCGGCGAGCGCATGCCCATCACGATCTCCTACTTCGACCGCGAAAAGGGCGATGTGACCGTGATCATGCAGCGCGTCGGCAGCACGACCGCCCTGCTCGCCAGCATGAACGAGGGCGACTATGTGGCGGACGTCGTGGGCCCGCTCGGCAACGCCGCTGAGTTTGACAACATGCACAAGGTCATCGTCGTGGGCGGCGGCTCCGGCTGCGCGATCGCCTGGCCGCAGGCCAAGGGCGCGTTCGACCGCGGCTGCCACGTCGACATCGTGGCGGGCTTCCGCACGAAGGGCATCGTCGTCCTCGAGGACGAGATGCGCGCCTGCTGCAAGAATCTCTACATGATGACCGACGACGGCTCCTACGGCGAGAAGGGCTTTACCACCGTGAAGCTCAAGGAGCTGCTGGAGAAGGCCAAGGCCGAGGGCGAGCAGTATGACACCTGCATCTGCATCGGCCCGCTGCCGATGATGAAGTTCGTATGTCAGATCACGAAGGAGTACGGCGTGCACACGATGGTCGACATGAACTGCATCATGATCGACGGCTCCGGCATGTGCGGCGGCTGCCGCCTGACCGTGGACGGACAGAGAAAGTTCACCTGCGTCGACGGCCCCGAGTTTGACGGTCATCTGGTCGACTTCGACGAGGCCATTGCCCGCTCGAAGATCTATGAGAAGCAGGAAGCCCGCGTGTTCCAGCGCCGCCACAACTGCACGCTGCAGGAGCTGGCAGACCGCGAGGAAGCCGCGCGCAAGGCAGCAAAGGAGGGCAAATAAGATGGCGACCAATCTTTCTCCCACGAAAAATCCGATTCCCGAGCAGGAACCGAACGTCCGCAACAAAAACTTTGACGAGGTCGCGCTCGGCTACACCGTGGAGCTCGCGCTCGACGAGGCGAACCGCTGTCTGCAGTGCCGCCGTCCGCAGTGCGTGACGGGCTGCCCGGTCAACGTCAAGATCCCCGATTTCATCAAGCTCATCACCCAGCAGGACTTCAAGGGCGCTTACCACAAGATCCTCGAGGACAGCTCCCTGCCCGCGATCTGCGGCCGCGTCTGCCCGCAGGAGAACCAGTGCGAGAGCAAGTGCGTGCGCGGCATCAAGGGCGAGCCGGTCGGCATCGGCCGTCTGGAGCGCTTCGTCGCCGACTGGGTCATGCAGAACGCCGATGAGATGCCCGAAAAGCCCGAGCGCAACGGCCACCGCGTGGCGGTTGTCGGCTCCGGCCCTGCGGGTCTCGCCTGCGCGAGCGATCTCGCGAAGCTGGGCTACGACGTGACGGTCTTTGAGCACCTGCACAAGGCCGGCGGCGTGCTGGCCTACGGCATCCCCGAGTTCCGTCTGCCGAAGGCGCTCGTGCAGAAGGAGATCGACAAGCTCACCGCTCTCGGCGTCACGATCCAGTGCGACGCGACCGTCGGCAAGGCGCTGCTGATTGACGAGCTCCTCTCCAACGATCCCGATGTCGGCGGCTTTGAGGCCGTGTTCATCGGCTCCGGCGCCGGTCTGCCCGTGTTCCAGAACATCCCGGGCCTGAACTACTGCGGCGTGTTCTCCGCCAACGAGTTCCTGACCCGCATCAACCTCATGAAGGCCTATGACGAGCGCTATGACACGCCGCTGATGCCGATCAGCAAGGTGTGCGTCGTCGGCGCCGGCAACGTGGCGATGGACGCCGCGCGCTGCGCCAAGCGTCTGGGCGCCGAGGTCACGGTGGTTTACCGCCGCGGCGAGAAGGAGATCCCCGCCCGTAAGGAAGAATACGAGCACGCGAAGGAAGAGGACATCGTCTTCAAGCTCCTCACGAACCCGGTGGAGATCCTCGCGGACGAGAACAACTGGGTGCGCGGCATCCGCTGCATCGAGATGGAGCTCGGCGAGCCCGACGCGCGCGGCCGCCGCAGACCCGTGGAGAAGCCGGGCAGCGAGTTTGAGATGGAGTGCGACGCCGTCATCATGGCGCTCGGCACGAGCCCGAACCCCCTGCTGCGCAAGGCGACGCCCGACATGGAGTACACCGAGAAGGGCGGCATTGTCGCCGACGAGCACGGCGTGACCACGAAGCCCGGCGTCTTCGCCGGCGGCGACGCGGTGACCGGCGCTGCCACCGTCATCAAGGCCATGGGCGCCGGCAAGGAAGCCGCCGCAGCCATTGACCGGTATATCATGAAGAAATAAAAAACATATAAACAGAGAAACTGTGAGGCGAATTCGCCTCACAGTTTTTTATTTGGATGATTCTGTCG
>CAMJHX010000210.1 GCA_946405655.1 uncultured Clostridia bacterium | reverse complement strand
CGCATCCACCCCGCCCGCATCGAGGAGATGGTGGCGAAGGCCCAGAAGGAGGTCAACAACACCATCCGCCAGGAGGGTGAGCGCGCCGCCTTCGAAACGAACATCCACGGTCTCAACAGCGAGATCATCAAGCTGCTCGGCCGCATGAAGTACCGCACGAGCTACGGTCAGAACGTGCTGCAGCACTCCATCGAGGTCTCCCACATCGCGGGGCTCATCGCCTCCGAGCTGGGCGCCGACGTCGCCATCGCCAAGCGCGCGGGTCTTCTCCACGACCTGGGCAAGTCCATCGACCACGAGGTCGAGGGCAGCCACGTGACCATCGGCGTGAACCTCGCGAGAAAGTACAAGGAGAGCGAGGCGGTCATCCACGCGATCGAGGCGCACCACGGCGATGTGGAGGCGCACACGGTCGAGGCCTGCATCGTGCAGGCGGCCGACACGATCTCCGCCGCCCGCCCCGGCGCCCGCCGCGAGAACATCGAGAACTACGTCAAGCGTCTCGAGAAGCTCGAGGAGGTCACCAAGTCCTTCCCCGGCATCGGCAGCTGCTACGCGATCCAGGCCGGACGCGAGATCCGCGTCATGGTCAAGCCCGAGGAGGTCAGCGAGGATCAGATGGTCCTCCTCGCCCGCGACATCGCCAAGAAGATCGAGGACGAGCTCACCTACCCCGGCCAGATCAAGGTGCATCTGCTGAGAGAGACCAAAGCGGTGGACTACGCAAAATAATTCAAAATGAGCGTCTGCAAGCAGACGCTCATTTTGTTTTTCTCGCGCTCCATCGCCCTCGCTTTGCTCAGTTGGTCGGCGCGAGGGCTCGCGTGACGCTTCGCCTCAGGGAGTTTTTCCGCCGCACATGTCGCCGGAAAAACGGGTCGAATTATTTTTGCCCTGGCGGGCAAACTCTGCGAGGCCGGTCTTCCGTAGGGGCGGATATCATCCGCCCCTACGAGAGTCTCGCCGCTTTCACATCGGAAACGCCACGGCTTCTCTGTACAGACCCTGCAGGATTTCCACGAACCGCCGGAGGCTCTCGCGGCTGTCGTTCTTGTGCGTACAGAGGACGCACTCGAACCGCTCCGGGCAGTCGAACGGGATCCACGCGAACTGGCCGCTGTGGTCGTTGAGGAACCCCGGCGCGAGGCAGATCCCGCGACCCGCCGCGACGTTCGTGAGCGTGGTGTCATGGTCGGGGCTGTTGAAATACGAGACCTGCCCTGACGAGATCACGCGGTGCTGCACCGCGCGCAGCGCCGGCGGCGAGCCGCCGCCGACCATCAGCGTCCGCCCCGCGAGATCCTCAGCGCGGATGAGATCCCTCTGCGCGAGCGGGTCTTCCTTCTGCGCGATCAGATACACCCGGCTTTCAAACAGCGCCTTCACCGCGATGCCCGGAATGTGCTTCGTCTGCTCGCGCAGGGCAAAGAGCACGTCCGCCTCCCCGCGCAGAAAGGACTCCACCCCGTTTTCATATTGAAACATCGGCGTGATCTGCACCTCTGCATATTCCTTTTCAAACAGCCGCATCGCCTCCGGGAGGAAATACACCGCCTGCCGCACCATGAGGGAGACGGAGATGCTGTCCCGATAGCGCGCGGCGAAGTTCTGTCCCCGCTCCACGGCGCGCTTGAGCTCCTCGCGGAGATTCGCGAGCGAGGCGACGAAATCCGCCCCCGCCGGCGTGAGCGAGGCGCCGCGCCCGCTGCGCTCGAAGATCTGAAACCCGACCTCCTCCTCGAGCAGGCGGATCTGATAGGAAAACGTCGGCTGGCTGACGAAGAGGTTCTCCGCCGCGCGGCTGAAATTCAGCGTATGCGCGAGCTCAATGCAGTAATCGACCTGTTTCAACGTCATGGCTGTCTCCTTGTTATTTAGTAATTCAATCAATTATACACCTTTTCAATTGGACTTTGCAATGGATTCGTGCGATAATGACCACAGAAAACAAAAACGGAGGTCACGAACATGAAAACCCTGATTGCATTCTATTCCAGAGCGGACGAGAACTACTTCGGCGGCGCGATGCGCTATGTGAAGGTCGGCAACACGGAGATCGTGAGCGGCATCATCCGCGACCTGATCGGCGCGGACAGCTTCAAGATCGAGATGGCGGAGCCCTACTCCCCCGTTTACATGACGTGCATCGACCAGGCGAAGAAGGATCTGCGCGAAAACGCCCGTCCGGCGCTGAAGGCATACCCCGACAGCCTCGACGACTATGACACGATCATCCTCGGCTACCCGAACTACTGGGGCACGATGCCGATGGCGGTGGCGTCCTTCCTCGAGCGCTATGACTTCTCCGGCAAGACGATCCTGCCGCTCTGCACCAACGAGGGCAGCGGCATGGGCTCGAGCGAGCGCGACGTGCGCCGCTATGCCCCCGGCGCGGATGTGAAGAAGGGGCTCTCCGTCCTCGGCAGCGCCGCGGCGGAGTCGAAGGAGCAGGTGCGCCGCTGGCTCGGCGCCAACGGACTGATTTGAGGTGAACGCGATGGATTACAAGAGCGGATATGTGTATGAGCTGGTGGACGCGGGCGGTCCGACCGACACGCGCGAGCCGTATTTCCGCGAGGCGGTGGACGAGATGATGCGCGCCCGCACCCTCTGCGCCAAGGCGAACGCCGCCATGCCGGACGACCCGACCTATGTGACCTATCTCGAGGAGCTCTTCGGCAGAAAGCTCGACGATGTGCGCATCCTCACGCCGTTCACCTGCGACTTCGGCAACCGCGTGAAGTTCGGCAAGGGCGTCTTCATCAACCACTCGGCGATCCTCTCCGCCTCCGGCGGGATCGAGTTTGAGGACGGCTCCATGGCGGCGCCGGGGCTCCGGATCGCGACGATCAACCACGACATGAACCAGCGCCACACGCGCTATACCTACGGCAAGGTGACCGTGAAGAAAAACGCCTGGATCGGCATGAACGTGACGATCTGCCCGGGCGTGACGATCGGGGAATACGC
>CAMJHX010000209.1 GCA_946405655.1 uncultured Clostridia bacterium | reverse complement strand
CTTCGGCGTGAAGGTCATCTGCTATAACTTCATGCCCATCTTCGACTGGACGCGCTCTGACCTCTTTCACCCGGTCGGCGACGGCTCCACGGCGCTCTATTACCAGAAGGACATGATTCAGGACGACCCCAAGGAGATGGCGGATTATGTCATGAGCTTCACTGAAAAGTACCACATGACCTTCCCCGGCTGGGAGCCTGAGCGCATGGCGAAGCTGGATGAGCTCTTCGAGGCCTACAGGGACGTCACGAAGGAGAAGCTCTGGGAGAATTTCCGGTACTTCCTCGAGAAGATCATGCCCGTCTGCCATGAGACCGGCATCAAAATGGCCGTGCACATGGACGATCCCCCGTGGGACATCTTCGGCCTGCCGCGTCTGCTGGTGGATGAGGAGAGCATCGACCGCTTCCTCAAGATGGTGGACGATCCCTATAACTGCCTCACGCTCTGCTCGGGGAGCCTCAGCGCAAACCCCGAAAACAACGTGGCGGAGATCGTGCGCCGCCACTGCGACCGCATCGCCTTTGCGCACATCCGCAACGTGAAGCATTTCCCGAACGGCGACTTCTCCGAGGCGAGCCACCGCGACTGCGACGGCGACACCGGCATTCTGGACATTCTCAGAGCGTATCACGACTGCGGCTTCGAGGGCTATATCCGCCCCGACCACGGACGCCACCTCTGGGACGAAAAGCCCGGCAAAGTCCGCCCCGGCTACGGGCTGTATGACCGCGCCCTCGGCATCATGTATATGTTAGGCGCGTGGGATCTGATGGATAAGGAGAACGACTGATATGCAAAAGAACGTTTTAAATACCGACCTGACCGGCAAGGTCGCGGTCGTCACCGGCGCAGGCGGGGTGCTCTGCTCCGAGTTTGCGAAGGTGCTCGCCCGCGCGGGCGCGAAGGTCGCGCTCTTAAACCGCACCGAAAGCAAGGCGCAGCGGTTCGCCGATGAGATCATCGCCGAGGGCGGCGTCGCAAAGGCCTACGGCTGCAACGTGCTCGACAAGGCGCAGGTCTATGAAGTGGCGGAGCGGGTTCAGCACGACCTCGGTCCCTGCGATATCCTCATCAACGGCGCCGGCGGCAACCACCCGATGGCGACGACGGACAAGGAATACTATGAGGACGGCGATCTCGACGCCGACACCAAGAGCTTCTTCGATCTGGATGAGGAGGGCGTCGCGAGCGTCTTTAACCTCAACTTCCTCGGCACCCTCATCCCCACGCAGGCGTTCGCCCGCCAGATGCTGGGCAGGGAGGGCTGCAATATCCTGAACATCAGCTCCATGAACGCCTTCACGCCGCTCACGAAGATCCCGGCCTACTCCGGGGCGAAGGCGGCGGTCACGAATTTCACCCAGTGGCTCGCGGTGCATTTTTCCCGGCAGGGCATCCGCGTGAACGCGATCGCCCCGGGCTTCTTCTCCACGGCGCAGAACGCGGCGCTCCTCTGGAACGACGACGGCACGCCCACCGCCCGCACGGGCAAGATCCTCGCCGCCACGCCCATGGGGCGCTTCGGAGAGAGAGAGGAGCTCGCGGGCGCGGTGCTGTTTCTCTTAAATAATGAGGCTGCCGGGTTCATCACCGGCGTGACCATCCCGATCGACGGCGGCTTTTCCGCTTATTCAGGAGTGTGACATCATGAATGCTTTCAATCAAAAGATTTCCGAGATCGGCGTCGTGCCGGTCATCAAGCTGAACCACCCGGAGCGCGATGCCGCGCCTCTCGCCAAAGCGCTCTGCGCCGGCGACGTGCCCGTCGCGGAGGTCACGTTCCGCGCCGCGGGTGCGGATAAGGCGATCTCCATCATGAAGGAGACCTGCCCCGAGATGATCGTGGGCGCCGGCACCGTCACGCGCACCGAGCAGATCGACGCCGTCATCGCGGCGGGCGGGGAGTTTATCGTCACGCCCGGCTTCGATCCCGAGCTCGTCGCCTATGCGCAGGAGAAGGGCATTCCCATCTTCCCCGGCTGCACCACCGCCACGGACTATCACGCGGCGCTGAAGTTCGGTCTCGAGCTCATCAAGTTCTTCCCCGCGGAGCTCTCCGGCGGGCTCAGGAAGATCAAGGCGCTCGCGGCGCCGTTTCCCCAGTTCAAGGTCATGCCCACGGGCGGCATCAATCTTCAAAACCTCGGGGAGTATCTCGCCTCTCCGATCATCGCCGCCTGCGGCGGCAGCTATATGGTCACGGCGGAGCTCATCGACAGCAACCAATGGGACGAGATCACGGCGCTCTGCCAGCTGTCCCGCGCCATCGTGCAGAAAGCGAGGGGCTGACCATGGAACTGCATCTGCGTCCGAGAGAGGAATGCAAATTTGACGCCGTGAGCCTTGGCGAGATCATGCTCCGCCTCGACCCCGGCGAGGGGCGCATCCGCACCGCGCGCACCTTCCGCGCGTGGGAGGGCGGCGGCGAATATAACGTCATCCGCGGTCTGCACAAGTGCTTCGGCATGCACACCGCCGTCATCACCGCCTTTGCAGACAATGAGGTCGGCAGACTCATGAAGGACTTCATTGAGCAGGGCGGCGTGAGCACGGATCTCATCTACTGGAAAAAGACCGACGGCATCGGCCGCGTCTGCCGCAACGGGATCAACTTCACCGAGCGCGGCTTCGGCATCCGCGGCGCCGTGGGCTGCTCCGACCGCGCGAACACCGCCATCTCGCAGGCGACGCCGGAGGACTTCGACTTTGACTATATCTTCGGCACGCTCGGCGTCCGCTGGCTGCATACCGGCGGGATCTACGCCGCGCTCTCCGAGCAGAGCTGCGAGACCGTCATCGCCGCCTGCAAAGCCGCGAAAAAGCACGGCACCATCGTCTCCTACGATCTCAATTACCGTCCCTCCATGTGGAGCGGCATCGGCGGGCTTGAGAAGGCGCGCGCGGTCAACCGCGAGGTGGCCAAGTACGTCGACGTCATGATCGGCAACGAGGAGGATTTCACCGCCTGCCTCG
>CAMJHX010000208.1 GCA_946405655.1 uncultured Clostridia bacterium | reverse complement strand
GATCCCCTTTGGCACGCGCTGTCACAGCCCTTGCGATCGGGTGATCGGAGTGCGTTTCGATGGACGCGGCGACGTTCAGCAATTCCGCCTCCGTCATGCCGGGCAGCGGGCGCACATCCGTGACCGTCGGCTCGCCGAGGGTGAGGGTGCCGGTCTTGTCGAAGACGACGGCGTCCGCCTTCCACGCGGTTTCGAGCGCGCCGCCGTTTTTATAGAGCACGCCGCGCTCCGCGCCCGCGCCGGAGCCGACCATGAGCGCCGTGGGCGTGGCAAGGCCGAGCGCGCAGGGGCAGGCGACCGTGAGCACGTCGCAGGCGTTCAGAATCGCCGTCTCCAAATCGCCCTTTTTGAGGCGGAAGAACCAGAGGGCGAAGGTGCCGACCGCCGCCGCCAGGACGCCGGGGACGAACCACTGCGCCACCGCGTCGGCAAAGCGCTGGATCGGCGCCTTCTCCGTCTGCGCCTGCCGCACCATGGCGACGATCTGCTGCAGGACGGAGTCCTTGCCGAGCGTCGTCGCCCGGTAGGTGACGGAGCCCGAGCGGTTGAGGCTGCCGCCGATGAGCCGGTCGCCCTCCGCCTTGTCCACGGGCATGCTCTCGCCGGTGAGCATGGATTCATCCACGGCGCACGCGCCGGTGCGGATCACGCCGTCCGCCGGAACGCGCTCGCCGGGGCGGAGCAGAATCTCATCCCCGGTGCGGATCTGATCGGCGGCGAGCTCGATCCACTCCCCGCTCCGGCGCACCATGGCGGCGGCGGGCTGGAGGCGCAGAAGCTTGCGGATGGCGGCGCCCGCCTCCCCCGCCGCGACCTGCTCCATGTATTTGCCGAAGAGAATCAGACTCAGGAGCACGCCCTGCGAGGTGAAGTAGAGCGTGAAATTTTTCTTCCTCGTGAGCGCGACAAAGCTGCTGTAGAGCCAGATGATCGAGCTTGAGAGCGACACGAGCAGATCCATGCCGAAGGTGCGGCTTCGGAGGTTTCGCAGCGCGCCGGCATGGAAATACCGCGCGGGACCAAGCTGCAGCGCCGTGCCAAGTGCAAGCTGCGCCTTGGGGTGCAGCTCGAGCATGAGGGGCGCCGTGAGCGCGGCGGAGGCAATCAGCGTCCGCAGAAGCCGCATGCGCGTGTCAAGCTGGTGATATTCCTCTCCCGCGCGGAGATTCGTCACCTCCGCGTCCGCGCCCGTTGACCGCACCGCGTCCAGCATGGCGCGGCTGTCGACGCCGACGGGGCGAAACGTCACCATCAGCTGCCCGTCCGGGCGATCGGACACATCGCAGACGCCATAGACCGCGCGCAGAGCGTCTTTTACTGCCGCGACGTCCGCGCCGGGCGCGAGCGAGAGATCCGCCTCCTCCAGCGGGACGCGAAAGCCCGCTTTTTTGACAAGCAGAACCACGTCCTCGAGCGTGAGCGCGGCGTCGTCATAGGCGAGCTCCGTCGTGCCGGCGGTGTAATTCACCGACGCATGGTGCACGCCGGTCTGCCGCCGGAGGGTGCGCTCCAGCGTCGAGGCGCAGGCGGCGCAGTCCATGCCGAGCACGGGCAGCGTGATGGTTTTCATGGCTTTACTTTTCGAGCTGCTCTTTGTGCTCGCGGCGCAGCTCCAGCATTCTCTTCGTCATCGGAACGCACAGCACGACGAGATCGAGCAGCAGCGCCCAGTCGTACCACTTGATGCCCTGAATCCACTGGCCCTCGTGCCAGACGCCCTTATTGATCTTGAAGTAGTTGTTGTTCCAGACGCCCCAGACGTCGGTGGTGGGCTTCCAGAAATGCACCTTGTTGAAGGCGACCGTGGTGAGCAGGCTCCCGACCGCGGCGGCGCTGAAGGCAGAGGGGCGCTTGCTGCGGATGAGAAACTCCGTGACCGTGGGCAGCACGTAGACCGCGAGATTGATGACCCACAGCTGCAGCGGGATGTGATAATGCCAGCGGCGGGCCTGCAGGATGTGATCCGCATCGTGCGCGAGCGTCATGCCGAGCAGGGCGAGATTCCACTTTTCCACCTCGGCGGCGGTTTTCTCATCCAGACGGCTGTCCAGAAAGGCGGCTGTTTTCTTTTCCTGTTCCAGTGTCATGATTTGTTCCTCCTGTTTTTTCATTTAACGGTTAGTCTATATTTACCACTTGGTAAATTAAAAGTAACATAGTTTACCGCCGCTGTCAACACTTTTGTTGACCAGTTGGTAAATCTATGCTACAATGCAGCCATGCCGATCATTGTTGACAAAGAAAAAATGCGCATGGATATCCTGATGGCCTTCCAGCGCTGCATCGAGAAAAAGCCCATCGACACCATCTCGCTCCGGGACATCGCGGCGGAGGCGGGCATGAGTCATCCGAAGCTGCTGCACTATTTCGACAGCAAGGATGATCTGATCCTGACGTATGTGAAATACACGAAGGATTACATGACCGAGCACTGCATGAATTGGTTCGCCACTCACGACAGAAAGGACTATGACTCAAATCTGGCATTTCTGAACGATTTCATGCACTACGTCGCCGAGGCGCCGGAGGGCGAGCTGCGCCCGAACGCCACCACCCAGACCTATGTGCTCGGCCACTACAAGGAGGAGATCGGGCAGATGGTGACGGCGGAGTTTCGCGAATGGCGCGAGATCATGGAGCAGTGCCTGATCGCCGTCTACGGCGAGGAGGTCGGGCGAAAGGAAGCCGAGGCGATGATGATCCTCATCTCCGGCACGTTCCTGTGCAACTACAACCGCGCGCTGACGGGAGAGATCAACGATAATATTATCGGGTATCTCGCGAATCTCGCCAAATCATAAAAATCCCGGAAACGGCTCAGCGTTTCCGGGATTTTTATATCATATGGCTTACAGCGTCTTCAGATACGCCATCGTGACGTTCAGCGCGACGTCGGAGGCCATTTGGAGCGCGTTTGCGTAGGCGCGCTCGGCGTGCTCGTCGCCGTTATCGGAGACGGCGCGGAGGACGCAGAACGGCGTT
>CAMJHX010000207.1 GCA_946405655.1 uncultured Clostridia bacterium | reverse complement strand
AGCCAAAAGCGCTCTCTTAAACAGACATAATCCGCGCCGGAACAAGCGTTCCGGCGCGGTTTCTTGCGTTCGGATGAGAAATGCGGTAAAATGACGGCAGGCTTTATCGGGAGGAATGGACATGGACGCACCGTTTGCGGTGATTTTTGATATGGACGGCGTGCTCTTTGACACGGAGACGATCGCCCTGCGCTGCTGGGGCGAGGCGGCGAAGACGCTCGGTCTCGACGGCTGGCGGGAGCTTTACCCGCAGTGCATCGGCATCACGCAGCCGAAGACGATGGAGCTCTGGATCGAGCACTGGGGCGAGGAGAACGCCGAGGCCTTCGGCAAGGAGATCCTCGCCGTCTACGACCGGGAATACGCCGGACGGCCCGTGCCGCAAAAGCCGGGCGCAGCAGAGATTCTCAAAGCGCTCGATGAAAAAGGCATCCCGCTCGCCGTGGCGTCCTCCACGCCGGAGGCGCGCGTGCGGCAGCATCTGGGAGAGCACGGCTTTCTGCCGCAGTTTGACGCTGTGATCGGCGGCGACCGGCTGCAGCGCTCGAAGCCCGCGCCGGACATCTTCCTGCTCGCGGCCGAGGCGCTCGGCGCGGAGCCGGAGCGCTGCTTTGTGATCGAGGACAGCTTCAACGGCATCCGCGCGGCGCACGCAGCAAACATGCGCCCGATCATGGTGCCGGATCTGCTCGCGCCGACAGAGGAGATCGCCGCGATGGCGGAGGTCGTGCTGGCGGATCTGTTTGCGGCGAGGGAGTACCTGAAAAACATATAAAAACGAGGCGAATTTGCAGGTGTTTGCGAATTCGCCTCATTCATTCTATTGAAATCACATTGGATTGCCGGGAGGGGCAAGCCCCTCCCCTACGGATTCTGTTTCACGCAAGGTCGATTGTAAGGATCTCTGGCTTCATGTCCGGGTCGTGGCTGGTGAGGACGGCTAGGCAGCCCTGTCTCTGTTCCTGCGCGGCGATCCACTCAAGGCCGCGGCGCTGGAGCTTGGGGTCGAAGCCGAAGCCGGGGGTAATCATCTCGCGCCAGTTGCGCGGCGCGAAGGCAGCGTCGGACGTGAGGAGGACGAAGCGGTACTTGTGCTCCAGAAGCTCCCCGTTCGTGACGAGGACGGAGACCAAGCCGTCCGTATGGCCGGGAACGTTGACAAGGAGAATCGTCCCGTCGCCGAGGAGATCGTATGCCCAGCGGTTGGGGCCGACGTCGCTGCCCTTGAACCAGTAGTGCTCCATCTTGACGCCTTCATAGAAATGCTTCGGCTGGCGGGCGCGGTAGACCGTGCGGCAGGTCCAGAAATATTCATCCTCCGCGACGATGATGCGCTTTGCGTCCTGCAGGGACTTGACGCCGCCGATGTGGTCGGGATCAAAGTGCGTGAGGATGACGCAGTCGAGATCCGAGGGCCGGAGACCGAGGGACGCGAGCTGCTCGGTGATCGCCATGCCCTGCGGCACCCACGGGCGGTAAAACTGCGCAAGATGCTTCGGCAGCAGCGCGGAGACCGCCTTGGGGTCATATTCCCCCTTCGGGCTCAGTTCGCGCGGGAAGCCTGCGTCGACCAGAAAGCGCCCCTGCGGGTGCTCAATGAGAAACGCATAGACCGGCAGGACGACGCGGTCGGCGTCGCGGGCGAGGATCTGATGCGCGGAGTGCTTGAGATTCACATCGTTGCCGAACGGCACAGACTCGGACACGCGCATATAGCCGCAGCAGAGCGGACGGATCGTGATCGTTTTTGCCATAGTGCATCCTTTCCTTGACCAAGTGGTAAATAAAATTATATCAGGTCTTTTGGTCAATTGCAAGTCCAATCAGGACAAAACGATTTCTTTGACTTTCGGCGGCACATCCATTAATATAAATAGATGGTGATACACATGGAGCTAAAACCCATTCAGGATGCGCTGCTGCAGGTTTATCCGCAGTGGGACGCCTTCTTCCGCGAGACGGAGTTCATCGACTCGCTCGAGGTCGACCCGACGGCGAACGACGGGCAGCGGATCTTTTATAACAGCCGGCGCTTTCAGTTTTACACGGCGGAGCACCGGGCGGTGCTGCTCGGACGCGAGGTGCTGCACGTGCTGCTGCAGCACAACGCGCGGCGGCAGGGGCGAAACCTTGATCTCTGGGCACGGGCGACCGAAGCCGTGACGAGCGAGCTGCTGCGCTCCGACGGGTTCTCCCTCCCGGCGGACACGCAGAAGGTGCCGGAGAACACGCCGCTCAGCGCGGAGGCGGTCTACGCCGCGCTCAAGGCCCTCGAGCCGACCGACCCGACGCAGGACGAGCAGGAGGACGACGCCAGACCCTCCGACGCGCGCGACCGGCGCGAGGGAAAGCCGAAGGAACGGGAGACGCCTCCCCTGCCCGGCACGACGACGGAGAGCCGCGTGCGTCCGCTGGGCGACACGGGTCTTGCCGACTCGATCAAGGGGCTTTCGGATCTGCTGCAGGAATCGGTGAACCTCGACTATGACTGGTTCCCGGGCGACACGATCCGCAACGGGATTCTGAAGCACGAATTTCGCGCCTACCCGGTGCCGTACGCGGAAATCCTGCTCGACACGAGCTACAGCGTGGACGCCGCGATGCTCAAAAGCTTCGTGCGCGCCTGCAAAGCGCTGATGCGCGACGCGGTGATCAGCGTGGGCTGCTTCGACACAAAGTTCTACGGCTTTCAGGAGATCCGCAAAATTCAGGACATTGACAACATGACCTTTCAGGGCGGCGGCGGCACGGACTTCACCGTGGCGGTCAACGCCTTTACGGGAGACGCGGAGAACCAGATCATCTTCACCGACGGCTACGGCATTCTGCCCGAGGAGCGGTGCGACGCGATCTGGGTCGTTTACGGCACGATGGCCGTGCACCCGAAGGGCGGGCGCGTGATCTACGTCGATCCCTTCAAGAAAGTTTACGCGAGCCGGGACGAGAAGCTCACCTTCGCCGCCGAATCGCAGGAATGGAGGAGCATATGA
>CAMJHX010000206.1 GCA_946405655.1 uncultured Clostridia bacterium | reverse complement strand
CAGCGCAAAGCCGGCTCGTCTCATCGCCGACCACATAGCAGTTGGTCATCAGATGGCCGACGGGAAGACATTTGATAAACATAGCATTACCTCCGGATATGATCCAGTTAGGAGTGAGGAGTTAGGAGTGAGGAGTTGAAATGCCGTAACTCCTAACTCCTAACTTCTAACTCCTAACTAATTATAGCTTCTCCGTATCCAGCAAAATGGTAACCGGTCCGTCGTTCTGGCTGTAGACCTGCATCTCCGCGCCGAAGACGCCGGTGCCGACGGTGAAGCCGCGGTCGCGGCATTCCTGCACGACGAGCTCATAGAGCGGGATCGCGGTCTCCGGGCGCGCCGCGCGCGTAAAGCCCGGGCGGCGGGACTTGCAGTCGGCATAGAGCGTAAACTGGCTCACGATCAGCATTTCCGCGCCCGCGTCGAGCGGGTTCACGTTCATCTTGCCCGCCTCGTCCTCAAACACGCGCAGCCCGCAGATCTTGTCCGCAACGCGCTTTGCCTCCGCTTCCGTATCGTCCACATGCACGCCCAGCAGCACAAGAAATCCCTTGCCGATGGAAGCATGCACCGCCCCGTCAATCTCAACGGAGGCGCTTTTCACTCGGGTTACAACAGCTCTCATGTGATTCCCTTCGTTCGATATGATTTATTTTAGTTAGGAGTTAGGAGTGAGGAGTTAGGAGTTGACAGATGGTTCCTGCGCAAAAACCATTTCTGTCATCCCGAGCTTGTCGAGGGATCTTGGCAAGGCAGCAAAAGAGAACAACCAGCCTCTGTCCTGCCGCTCTGCCAAGATTCTTCGACTCCGCACTCCGTGCTCCGCTCAGAATGACAAATTCGGACAACTCCTAACTCCTAACTCCTCACTCGCGCAATCGCGAGTCACGCATCCTTCTTCGCCTCCGGCGATCCCACGCGCGCCACCCGGATGACTCCGTGCACGCCGCTCAGACGGTTGATGATCAGGCGCAGCTCCGAGAGGCTGTGCACCTCGACCGTGATGTTCACGGTGGAGCGGTTGCTGTCCACATCGCGCGCCGAGAGGTTTCGCACCTTCGCGTTGAGGGAGTTGAGCACGGTCGCGACGTCCATCACGAGGCCGGAGCGCTGCGTGCTCACGACGAGGAGCGTCGTGTTATATTCGTCCGTGGTGCGCTCCGCCCAGCTGACGCGGATCCAGCGCCCGCTGTTTTCCGCCGCGCTCGCGAGATAGTTCTCGCAGTCCTTCCGGTGGATCGAAACGCCCGCGCCGCGCGTGATGAAGCCGATGATATCGTCCCCCGGCACCGGGGTGCAGCAGCGGGAGAATTTGATGAGACAGTTGTCCAGCCCCTCCACGAGGATGCCGTGCACGGCGTGGCGCTCGCGCTTGTTGCGCCGCTCCGCCTGCTCATTGATCTTGTCGAGCGCGGTCTTCTGCTCGCCGGCAACATTGCGCTGCAGCTCATCCTTGATGCGGTTGACCGTGCGCTGCGCGGTCACGCCGCCGTAGCCGATCGCGGCGAAGAGATCGTCCAGCTGCGGGAAGGCGAGGCGCTTGAGAATGAGCGGCAGCACCTCATCGGTGTAAATGTCCGCGGGAGCGATGCCGGCCTGACGCAGCTCGCGCTCGAACATCTCCTTGCCGTGGGTGACGTTCTCCTCGCGCCGCTCCTTCTTGAGCCACTGCTTGATCTTCGTGCGCGCCGAGCCGCTTTTCGCCAGCTGCAGCCAGTCGCGGCTGGGCCCGGGCGCGTTCTTGCTCGTGCGGATCTCCACGATGTCGCCGTTTTCGAGCACATGGTCAAAGTTCACGATGCGCCCGTTCACCTTCGCGCCGACCATCGTGTTGCCCACGCCGGAGTGGATCGAATACGCAAAGTCGATCGGCGTCGCGCCGGCGGGGAGGGTGATCACGTCGCCCTTCGGGGAGAAGACGAACACCTCGTCGGCGAACATGTCGATCTTCAGGTTGTGGAAGAAATCCTGCGCGTCCGATTCCTGCTGCGTCTCGAGCAGGCGGCGGACCCAGGCGAACTTCTCCTCGTCGCCGGGCTTCACGCCGGAGTCGCCGGATTTGTATTTCCAGTGCGCCGCCACGCCGTATTCGGCGGAGAGGTGCATCTCCCACGTGCGCAGCTGCACCTCGAAGGGGATGCCCTGATCGCCGATGACCGTCGTGTGCACGGAGCGGTAGTTGTTCGGCTTCGGCGTGGAGATATAGTCCTTGAATCGCCCGGGCACGGGCTTGAACATGCCGTGGATCACGCCGAGCGCGGCGTAGCAGTCGGTCACGTCGTCCGTGATCACGCGGAAGGCGCAGAGATCGAAGATGCCGTTGATGTCGATCTTCTGCGCGTACATTTTGCGGTAAATGCTGTAGATATGCTTGATGCGCGAGGAGATCGAGCACTTGATGCCCTCGGCCTCCAGCCGCGAATGGATCTTCGATTCAATGTCGCCCATGAAGCTCTGGAGCGTGTCCATGCGCGCGTCCAGATATTCCGTGATCGCCTGATAGCCCTCCGGGTCGAGGTAGCGCAGGGAGAGGTCCTCCAGCTCCCACTTGATGCGCTGCATGCCGAGCCGGTGCGCGATGGGGGCGTAGACCTCCATCGTCTCGAGCGACTTGATGCGCTGCTTTTCCTCGGTCTGGTAGTCCATCGTGCGCATGTTGTGCAGGCGGTCTGCCATCTTGATGAGGATGACGCGGATATCGTTCGTCATGGCGAGGAGCATCTTGCGCAGGTTCTCCATCTGCTCCTCTTCCTTCGTCATGAAGGTCACGCGCGTCAGCTTTGTCACGCCCTCGACGAGATCCGCCACCGCGGTGCCGAAGCTGTGGGCGATGTCCTCGTGCGTGATGGCGGTGTCCTCCACGCAGTCGTGCAGCAGGGAGGCGACGATGCTGTCCTCGTCCAGCCCCATCTCGGCGGCGATGATCGAGGCCGCGATGCAGTGGGACACATAGGGCGTGCCGTCCTTGCGCTTCTGCCCGGCGTGGGCGCGCTC
>CAMJHX010000205.1 GCA_946405655.1 uncultured Clostridia bacterium | reverse complement strand
TAGCTCGCGTCGTTCTGCTCCCAGCCGCCGTGGTTCTGGTAGGTGAGCAGGAACAGGAAGCGCGGCTCGTCGCCGATGTTGTCATAGTCGCCGTACATCTGGCGGTAAAAGTTCCGGTCCAGTTGCCAGCGCGCGCCGTATTCGCCGAGATTGTCGTACTGATGGTCGCCGAGGCGGATGTAATCGAAGCCCAGCGCGGGATAGGCGTCCACGCGGCGGTAGTTCACGGCGTTGCCGCTGTGCATCGCCTCGGTCACATAGCCGAGGGACTTCATGTATGCCACCACGCTGCCGCTCTCGGCATTGAATTTCAGATAGTTGAACGGCGCCGGGGCGGTGAGGAGATACGAGGTTCTGCCCGTGAGCAGCTCGTATTCCGAGTTGTTCGTGCCGCCGCCGACGAAGGGGGACACCGCGTGGCCGTAGACCGCGCCGGGAATGTCGTAGAACGAGCGGAGATAGCCGCCGTCCGTGTCCTCCGTCAGCCCCATGCAGTCACTCAGATCGCAGAACGTCTCGTTCAGGATCAATATCACGTCGGGGCGCACGTCGTCCTCGCGCGCCTGCCCGGTCGCAGGCTCCGCCGCGGCGTCATAGCCGTCCGGCTCGAGGAAGGGCGTGGAGCGGCGGCGCGCGTCGTCCACCGCGCAGGGGAGAAAGCCGTAATTGTAAAGCCCCTCCGACACCGACCACGAGACCAGCGTCTTCGTCCCGGCAAAGATCAGCGCCACCGCCGCGGCGCACACGGCGAGACCGCCGAGCCGCGCGAGGATCGCGCCTTTTTTCACCTTCGGGCGCTTTGCCTTTTCCATGTAGAGCGCGCTCTTTCCGAGCGCGAGCCCCACCGGGCAAAGCAGCAGGATCTTCCAGAGCGTCTCGTCCGGCAGGAAGGTATAGCCGGAGATCACGTTCAGCGCCGTCTTCGTGTTCGCAAGCTCGCTCAAAAACAGCGGGCTGCCGTGGAAGAGCAGCACATAGTGGTTCGCAATGCCCCAGATCGTGACCAGAATCGTCGCGAGGCACATCCCGCGCCCGAGCCGCCAGCTCAGAAGCGACAGCAGCAGCATGATCCCGATCATCGTGAGCAGCGCCGGCACAAAGTACCACGTTTTCTGCGGGATCAGATCCTGCAGGCAGCTCGTCTGCAGCACGTAGATGAGCAGCACCGCCTCGAGCGCGAAGAGCACGCCCACGGCAAAGCCGCCGCCGACGCGGTCGAGCGCCTTCTCCGCCGCGTCGCCGAGATGTCCGCCCAGCCACAGCAGAAACGGCATCGACGCCGCCAGCGCGAGGATGGAGATCACCGTCATCACCGCGCCGAGGTCGAGCCCCAGCCGCGCGGTCAGACTCTGCACCGCCGCGGTCTGGCTCCAGCGGTCGAAGAAGCTCACGGCGAGGTATACGCCATAGAGCACCGCCGCCGTCATCGTGAGCCCGCTCGGACGCCGCGGCTTCAGCTGCTTCTCCGGCAGCGCGCGAAACAGCGCCGTCGACACCGCCGCAGCCGCGAGCCAGAGCAGCGCGCCGCGCTTGCCCTCCGGCACGCACAGCAGGCACTCCGCCGCAAACGACAGCCAGAGAACCACGCGATGGAGCCTATTCAATTTTGCGTTCACCGCGTCGCCTCCTTTCCGTCGTCCGGTCGCATTTGGACGCAGTTTAACAGATGTATTTTATCAGAAATGGGTTCAAAAGGCAACATAAAATGTCATAATTTTTAACCGCCTTAAAAGAATTTTGCAAGGAAAATGTTTCTTCTGCGGGTGGTGATTGCACACCGACGCAGAATATGGTAAAATAAATTATTCTGCACGGAAAGGAATCCCGATCATGAATCCTTACAGAGACTTTGACAATTACCTCAAGGAGCATCCGACGACGGACGGCTATTTCGGTCGCTTCGGCGGAAACTATCTGGACGATCCGGAGCTCATCAAGGCGTTCAACGAGTACGCCGAGGCGTATGATACGATCGCGCAGTCGGCGCAGTTCATCTCCGAGCTGCGGCGCATCCGCCGCGATTTTCAGGGGCGCCCGACCCCGGTGTATCACTGCCAGAACCTCTCGAACCACCTCGGGCGCTTCCAGATCTATCTCAAGCGCGAGGATCTGAACCACACCGGCGCGCACAAGCTCAACCACTGCATGGGCGAGGGTCTGCTCGCCAAGTTCATGGGCAAGAAGAAGCTCATCGCCGAGACCGGCGCGGGGCAGCACGGCGTCGCCCTCGCGACGGCGGCGGCGTATTTCGGCATGGAGTGCGATATCTACATGGGCGAGGTCGATATCGCCAAGCAGGCGCCGAACGTCACGCGCATGAAGATGCTCGGCGCGAACGTCATCCCCGTCACCTTCGGGCTCAAGACGCTCAAGGAGGCGGTGGACGCGGCGTTCATGGCCTACGCCAGGGAATATAAGGACGCGATCTACTGCATCGGCACCGCCGCGGGCCCGCATCCGTTCCCGCTTATGGTGCGCGATTTCCAGTTCTGCATCGGCGAGGAGGCGCGCGAGCAGTTCGTCTCCATGACCGGTCATCTGCCGGATCAGGTCATCGCCTGCGTCGGCGGCGGGTCGAACTCCATCGGCATGTTCACGCCGTTTCTCGCGGACGCGGTCGAGCTCGTCGGCGTCGAGCCGCTGGGCCGCGGGCCGAAGCTCGGCGACCACGCGGCGTCGATCACCTACGGCACCGAGGGCGTCATGCACGGCTTCAACAGCATCATGCTCGCCGATGAAAACGGCGACCCCGCCCCGGTCTATTCCAACGCCAGCGGCCTCGATTATCCCGCCGCCGGCCCGGAGCACGCGCTCCTGCACGAGATGGGCCGCGTGAAGTACGAGACCATCGACGACGAGGAGGCGATCGAGGCGCTCTTCCTCCTGTCGCGTCACGAGGGCATCATCCCCGCGATCGAGTCGAGCCACGCCCTCGCGCAGGCGATCAAGATCGCCCGCACCGGCGTCACGGGCTCCGCGCTCGTGAACCTCTCCGGCCGCGGCGACAAGGA
>CAMJHX010000204.1 GCA_946405655.1 uncultured Clostridia bacterium | reverse complement strand
TAATTCCTAACTCCTAACTCCTAACTCCTAACTGAAAAACACGCCGCAGTTTGAGCTCTGCGGCGTGTTCGTTTTATTTGATTCGTTTCGCCCTTCCGGCTCTGACCTCGAACGCTCCCGCGCACCAGAGTCTTACTGCCTCGGGCAGCAGGATCCACTCCGCCTGCCGCAGGACGCGGCGCTGAAGCTTGACGGCGGTGTCGTCGTCGCGCACCTCGACGGCTTTCTGCAGGAGCACGGCGCCGATCTCGCCCTGCTCGTCCACGAGATAGGCCGTGGCGCCCGTGAGCTTGAGCCCGCGCGCGAGCACCGCCTCGTGCACGGCGAGGCCGCGCAGCTCCTGAAACGCCGGCACCAGCGACGGCTGGATGGCGATGATCTTATTGCGGAACGCCTTCGCCGTCTCGGGGCCGACGCCGGGATGGAAGCCCGCGTCGATGACGAGGTCGGCGTCGAGATCGCGGATCTTGTTGCGCACGGCGAGATCGAAGGTGCTCTCGTTCGGGAAGACCTCGCGGTGCATGTCCACCGCCTCGATGCGCGCATTGCGCGCGCGGGTGAGGGCGTTCGCCTCCGGGTCGGAGGAGATGACGGCGACGATCTCCAGCTCCGGGATCTCGCCGAAGAAGATGGAATCCAGCAGACTCTGCAGCTTGGTGCCGCTGCCGGACGCCAGTACGACACAGCGAATCATATCGATGCGCTCCTTTCCAGCAGCCGTCCGGCTGCCTCGCGGTTGATGCGTTCTTTCTCATTGAGAAGCTCTGTGCGCCGCTGCAGCTCCCCGCCCTCGCGCCCAAGCTGAATGGCGCAGTCGATGAGGCTCGAGGCGTTCTCGACGCTCAGATTCTCCAGCTCCTGATAGTTGTCCTGCTCGATATAATCGAGGAAGGCGGTGACCTTCGGATCGTAGCTCACGCCGGCGAGCGGCACGCCCTGCCCCGCGGCGAAAACGAGACCGTGCAGGCGCATGCTCACGACCGCCTTCATCTTGGCGAGGACGCCGATCGTCATGCCGGAGGACAGCGGCTGCGCGATGACGAAAAACGGGATGCTCAGATGCTGCGTGACGAGCTTTGCCGCCTCCCAGTCGGTGCGGTGGTTGATGCAGAGGAAGACGGGCGTCAGCCCATAGTTGAGATAGGCATAGACCGCCGCGGCTGCGAACACCGTGCTCTTTTCCTCAAAGCCGCGCCAGCGGCGCAGCACGAACGCGATGTAATTCCCGTCCGCCGGGATGCCGCAGCTCTCAAGCAGACGGCTGACGCGCACCTCCGGCTCGGGCGGCAGCGTGAGCGCCGGGTCGGACGAGAGGAGGATCTCCGGCTCCGTGACGCCGAAGCGCTCGAGCACCTTCTGGCTGTCCGGCTCGCGCAGGGTGATCGTGTCCACGCAGTGGTTGAGCGTGTTGGACACGAACTCCTGATCGCGCGGATAGAGGATCGGCCCGATGCCGCAGCCGTACATCTGCACGGCGCAGCCGAGCTTCTTCGCGCGGCGGATGGTGTAGAGATAATACCAGAGGCTGTAGCGGCTGGTGACGTCCTGCATCAGGTTGCCGCCGCCGTTGATATAGAGCTTCGAGGAGCGCATGGCTCTCCCCATGTGGAAGAGATTGAACGAGTGATAGGCGTTCACGCCGCAGGTCATGCGCGTCTCGCGCGGCTGGCGCGAGAGCACCGTGATGGGCATGTTCTTGTCGAGCGCGCGCATCTCGTGCACGATCGCCTGCAGAATCGCCTCGTCGCCCGCGTTGCCGAAGCCGTAGGCGCCGCAGATGACCACGCCGTCGCGCGCGCCGTTTCGGTGCGCCTCGCAGCGGCCGAGCAGGTTGTAGATCTCGATCTGCCGGTCGCCGGTCGCCTCCTCGGAGAAGTCCGTCATGCCGCGGCGAAACAGCGCGTCGCCCATCTCGCGGCGGTAGTCGGGGTCGAGCGCAAAGCGCGCGAGCGCGTCGGCAAGCCCCTGCACGTCGCCGGGCTCGATGAGAAGGCCCGTGACCTCATTTTCAATGATCGCCGGCACGCCGCCGACGTTGGTCGCCACCGTGGCGAGGTGCGCCCGCGCGCCCTCGGGCAGCGCATAGGGAAAGCCCTCGGAGAGCGAGGAGAGGGTGTTGATATCGAGCGCGCCGTAGAATCGGTCCAGATCCGTGACCCAGCCGAGGAAGAAGACGCTGTCCTGCAGGCCGAGCTCCTTCACAAGCGCCTCGAGCTCCTCGCGCTGCATGCCCTCGCCCGCGATGGCAAGGCGCAGCTTCGGGCATTTCCTGCGCGCCTCGGCGAGCGCGCGCAGCAGCGTCGGAATGTCCTTGACCGGGTCGAGACGCGCCGCGATGCCGGCGATCACGTCGTCCGGCTGCACGGTATAGCCGTAGTCGGCGAAATACGCCGCGCGGTCGGTCTTCTCCACGGTGTGGCTGAAGTCGAGTCCGTTATAAATGGTGAAGAGATCGTTCGGCTTGAAGCCGCGGTCGATCAGCCGCTCGCGCAGCGTGTCGGAAACGCAGACGCGGTAGTCGAGCCGGCGCAGGGCGATTTTGTTCGCGATGCCGTAGGTCGCGGCGGCAAAGGGCCGGTGCAGATAGTCGAGGCGGTAGTCGCTGTGCACGGTCGTGATCACCGGCACATCGAGACTCGGGCGCAGGATCGCGCCCATGAGGTTCGCCTTCGCGCCGTGGCAGTGCACGACTTCGTAGCCGCCCTCGCGGATCGCGCGGCGGAGCTTGCCGATGCTGCCGAGGAAGCTGTTTTTCAGCACCCAGGTCGGAATGCCGAGCTCGCGCGCGCCGTCGGCAAAGGAGCCGGGGATGAAGCAGACAAGCTGCACCTCCACGCCCTTTTGCAGCAGATAACTCAGCAGGGAGTAGACATGCGTTCTTGCGCCGCCGGTGTCGCCGCCGCTGATGAGATGGATGACTTTCATAGATCCCTCCATGGGTTCTTGTATCAAAACGAAAAATACGATATAATCGTTACATTCTAGTCTATCTGAATTATTATACTTTATTCGACCAATAGAATCAAGGAACGATATATTACAAATC
>CAMJHX010000203.1 GCA_946405655.1 uncultured Clostridia bacterium | reverse complement strand
ACTCCTAACTCCTAACTAAATGAGCCCTTGCGCTCTGCAAAGTTCCGCATATTTTCCGTCTCTGGCAATCAACTCAGCAGGCGTTCCCTGCTCGACGATCTTTGTTCCTTCCACGACGGCGACGCGGTCGGCGTTTTTGACTGTGCTGAGGCGGTGGGCGATGATGAGCGTGGTGCGGCCGACGGCGAGGTTGTCGAGCGAGCGCTGGATGCGCTGCTCGGTGACGGAGTCGAGCGCGCTCGTCGCCTCGTCCAGAATGAGGACGGGCGGGTTTTTGAGAAAGACGCGGGCGATGCTGATGCGCTGCTTCTGCCCGCCGGAGAGCATGACGCCGCGCTCGCCGACGAAGGTATCATATCCGTTCGGCAGGGCGAGAATCTCCTCGTGGATCTCGGCGCGCTTCGCCGCCTCGACGATCTCCTCGTCCGTGGCGTCCGGGCGGCCGTAGCGGATGTTTTCGCGGATCGTATCGGCGAAGATGAAGACGTCCTGCTGCAGCATGCCGATCTGCGCGCGCAGGGAGTGCTGCTTTAAGCTGCGCACATCCTGCCCGTCGATGCGCACCGCGCCGCCGGTGACGTCGTAAAAGCGCGGCAGAAGTTGACATAACGTGGTTTTGCCGCCGCCCGTCGGTCCGACGACCGCGAGGGTCTGACCGGGCTCCAGCCGGAGGGACACATGCTCGAGGACGGGCAGGCTGGTCTCATAGCGGAAGGACACATCGTCGAACTCGACGCAGCCGCGCACCTGACCGAGCGCTTTGGCGTCCGGCGCGTCCTGCACGGCGGGCTCGGTGCGCATGAGCTCGAGGAAGCGGCCAAAGCCCGCCATGCCGTCGGTGAACGTCTCCATGAACATGACGAGGGCGCGGATGGGCTGGACGAAGCTCGTGACATAGAGCGAGAACGTGATGAGATCGATATAATCCATCGTGCCGCGCATGATAAAGAGGCCGCCCAGCGCGATGACCACGACCTGCAGCGCGGAGGTGCAGAACTCCATGCCGCTCATGAACGTGCCCATAGCGCGGTACCACTCGCGCTTGGAGTGCTTATAGCGCTCATTGGAGGCGCGGAACTTCGCGTTTTCCTGCTCCTCGTTGGCGAACGCCTTCGCCGTACGGACGCCCGAGATGCCGGACTCGATGACGGCGTTGATCTCCGCCTGCTGCTGCTTGACGGCGACGTTCGTGCGCGACATGCGCCGGCGCTGCGACGCCGTGAACCACACGGAGAGCGGCACGAGGATGAGCAGCACGAGCGCGATCTGCCACTGGATGTGCATCATGATGATGACAGAGCCGAGGAGCGTGACGACGGCAAGGATGATATTCTCCGGCCCGTGGTGCGCCACCTCCGTGACGGAGAAGAGGTCGGAGGTCATGCGGCTCATCAGCTCGCCCGTGCGCCGCTGATCGAAGAAGGAAAAGCTCATGTCCTGCAGATGCTCAAAGAGATCCTCGCGCATGTCCGCCTCCATGTACATGCCGCAGCGGTGGCCGATGACGGTCATGGTATAGCTCATGACCGCCTTCACGAGATAGGCCCCGAGCAGCAGCGCCATGACGACGAAGAAGGCGCGGAACTTCCCCGCCGGGAGCAGCTCGCGCATGGCATTGCGGCTGGCGATCGGGACGAGGAGGTTGGCAAAGCTCGAAACGAGCACGCACGCCATGTCGATGGCGAGCAGTTTCCGGTGCGGCTTATAGTACGTGAGGAAGACGCGGATGGGGTTTTGGTGATAATCGCGAACCATGATGAAGCTCCTTTGGATGCGTCGAAATCGTTTGACAGTATTTTATAAATTTGTGCGAATTATGTCAAGCAAAGTTGGTTTTTGGGATTGACGCACATTATATTTTATGTTAAGATACAGACGTTATGGAAACTGATTTATGGAAACCATAAAATTATTTAAAACCAAAAGCCCCGTCGGGGCTTTCTGATTCTTACAGGTGATTTCAATGTCCGAAACCAAACGTGTGCTCCAGGGCGTTATCTGCGTCCTGCTTGCGGTGACGCTCTCGCTGCTGCTGCTCGTGCGAATGCGCGCGGCATGGGCAGTGGAGACGCCCTCCGCTTCCCCGGTTCCCTACGAGGTGCTCGCCTCCGCCGTGATCGACCAGACTCCGCTGCCGACCGATTCCCAGACCCCGGTTGTGACGCCGAATCCGAACGGCGCGCCGCGCGTGGACATCGACAGCTGGCAGTTTACGCTCGCGAGCGCGGAGCATCCGATCGGCCAGTATGTGCCGCCCGAGCTCTCCGTGCTGGAGGGCGACCGGCAGTTTGACAGCCGCGCCGTGGTGAGCCTGCAGAACTTCATCGACGCCGCGCGCGCCGAGGGCCTGAGCGTGTACCTCTCCTCCGCCTACCGTCCGTACAGCGAGCAGCAGTATCTGTTCGACCGCAAGACCGCGCAGCTCGGCGGCGACGCCGAGGCCGCCGCGAAGATCGTCCTCCCCGCCGGCACGAGCGAGCATCAGC
Source organism: uncultured Clostridia bacterium (assembly GCA_946405655.1). GTDB lineage: Bacteria > Bacillota > Clostridia > Oscillospirales > Oscillospiraceae > CAG-103. The sequence goes on along the minus strand of CAMJHX010000203.1, from coordinate 581 downwards.
TCGGCCTGTGCGCGGACATCACCGACCAGTATTACGAGACGAAGACCGCCGATCTGGAGAACACCGCGCTGTATCAGTGGATGCTGCAGCACTGCGCGGAATACGGCTTCATCCTCCGCTACCCCGCCGACAAGGAGGACATCACGGGCGTCGTTTATGAGCCCTGGCACTTCCGCTATGTGGGCGAGGAGGCCGCCGAATATATCATGGAGCACGGCATCTGCCTCGAGGAGTTTGTGGCGCTCTACGACTGAGTATTGTAACATATTTTAAGATATTATTTGTACAATTTGTGAAGTCTTACAACGACGGCTGGGTATTTAGCCGCCCAGTCGTCGTTTTTCCATAAAAAGGTCTTGCATTCCCGCGCGAAATGTGCTAAGATAATTTTGTCAATAAATCCACAGAAAGGAGTGACGCGCTATGAAATGGTATTCACTGGAGCGTGATCTCGACGATTTGATCTTTGGTGAAGACGATAGCTGGGAACCCAGCGAGAAGTAACCAAAGCGAAAATGCTGCCGACGACCACGCGAAAGCTCGCGTGGGTTTTTTATACGCAAAAATCCCGGGTAATCGTA
>CAMJHX010000202.1 GCA_946405655.1 uncultured Clostridia bacterium | reverse complement strand
CCCGGGCAGTTTGACCAGCGCAGCGACTCCGCCGAGCAGTGCATCCAGCTGATGAGCGGCGGCGAGCGCCCGCTCGTGCGTGCGGCGAAGGTCTATCTCCTCGCGGGCGACCTGACGGAGGACGAGATCGCCGCCGTGAAGAAGCACGTGGTGAATCCGGTGGAGAGCCGCCTCGCCTCGCTCGATAAGCCGGAGACGCTCGTCATGCGCTATGAGATCCCCACCGAGGTCGACTCTGTCGCGGGCTTCACGGCATGGAGCGACGACGCGCTCGAGGCCTTCCGCAAGGAAAAGGGTCTCGCCATGGACTTTGACGACATCGTCTGCTGCCGCGATTACTTCAAAAACGAGGAGCAGCGCGATCCCACGATCACGGAGATCCGCGTGCTCGACACCTATTGGTCCGACCACTGCCGCCACACGACGTTCCTCACGACGCTCGACCGCGTGACCTTCGCGGACCCGCTGCTGCAGCAGGCGTATGAGGAATATCTCCTCGCCCGCGCCTCCATCGGCCGCACAAAGCCCGTGAACCTCATGGACATCGGCACGATCGCGGCGAAGGTGCTCAAGGATCGCGGGATGCTCCCGAATCTCGACGAGAGCGAGGAGATCAACGCCTGCACCGTGAAGATCACCGTGGACGTGGACGGCGAGGAGCAGCCGTGGCTGCTGCTGTTCAAAAACGAGACGCACAACCACCCGACCGAGATCGAGCCCTTCGGCGGCGCTGCCACCTGCATCGGCGGCGCGATCCGCGATCCGCTCTCCGGCCGGAGCTATGTATACGCCGCCATGCGCGTGACCGGCGCGGCGGATCCGACCAGGCCCCTCAGCGAGACGATGGAGGGAAAGCTCCCGCAGAAGAAGATCGTGACGACCGCGGCGGCGGGCTATTCCTCCTACGGCAACCAGATCGGCCTCGCCACCGGACAGGTGGACGAGCTGTATCACCCCGGCTATGCCGCCAAGCGCATGGAGATCGGCGCCGTCGTCGGCGCGGCTCCGGCGGAGAACGTGCGGCGCGAGGTGCCGGCGCCGACGGACGTGGTGCTGCTCCTCGGCGGGCGCACCGGGCGCGACGGCTGCGGCGGCGCCACCGGCTCAAGCAAAAAGCACACCCTCTCCTCCCTTGAAACCTGCGGCGCCGAGGTGCAGAAGGGCAACGCGCCCGAGGAGCGCAAGCTCCAGCGCCTGTTCCGCAACGCGGAGGCGTCGAAGCTCATCAAGCGCTGCAACGACTTCGGCGCGGGCGGCGTCTCCGTCGCGATCGGCGAGCTCGCCGAGGGACTGGAGATCGACCTCAACCGCGTGCCGAGAAAGTACGACGGGCTCGACGGCACGGAGCTCGCGATCTCAGAATCGCAGGAGCGCATGGCCGTCGTCGTCGCGGCGGCGGACGCCGACCGCTTCATGGCGCTCGCGCAGGAGGAAAACCTCGAGGTGACGCCGGTCGCGGTCGTGACGGAGGCAAAGCGCCTCGTCATGCACTGGAACGGCAGGGACATCGTGAACCTCTCCCGCGCCTTCCTCGACACGAACGGCGCCGAGAAGCACATCACCGCCGAGGCCGCTCCCGCGAAAAAGCCGGAGCAGGCGATCCCGACGGACTTTGCCGAGGGCTTCGCGAGCCTCATGAGCGATCTCAACGTCTGCTCCAAGCGCGGCCTCGTCGAGCGCTTCGACTCCACGATCGGCGCGGGCACGGTGCTCATGCCCTTCGGCGGCAAGCTGCAGCTCACGCCGAGCCAGGCGATGGTGCACAAGCTCCCGGTGCTCGAGGGCGAGACCGACACCTGCTCCTTCATGGCGTGGGGCGGCAACCCCTATATCCTCGAGCAGAGCCCCTACCACGGCGCGTATCTCGCGGTGGTGGAATCCTGCGCCAAGCTCATCGCCACGGGCGCGGACTTCAACGACGTTTATCTCTCCTTCCAGGAGTACTTTGAGCGCCTCGGCTCCGACCCGAAGCGCTGGGGCAAGCCCCTCGCCGCCCTGCTCGGCGCGTTCAAGGCGCAGCTGGGTCTCGGCGTCGCCGCCATCGGCGGCAAGGACTCCATGTCCGGCAGCTTCGAGGATCTCGACGTGCCGCCGACGCTCGTCTCCTTCGCGGTGACGACGGGGCGCACCGTGGACGTGCTGCCGAACGTGTTCGCCCTGCCGGGCGACGAGGTCGTGCTCCTCGCCCCGGAATACGATGAAAACGGTCTGCCCACGACCGGCAGCCTCCTCGAGCTGTTCGATCAGGTGAACGCCATGATCCGCTCGCAGGACGCCGTGGCGGTCTGGACGCCGGGCTACGGCGGCGTCGCCGAGGCCGTGTTCAAGATGGGACTCGGCAGCGGCATGGGCTTCAACTTCTATCAGGACGTCGACCTTGAGACGATCTTCGGCTGGCGCTACGGCGCGTTCGTCGTGGAGCTGGCGCCCGGCTCGGAAGCGCCGGAGGGCGCGATCCCGCTCGGCGTCGTGAGCGGCCAGCCCGACATTCTGCGCGGCAGCGAGCGCGTGCCGGACAGCGCGTGGATCAGCTATGAGACGAAGCTCGAGAGCGTCTATCCCTGCAACATCCCGCAGGATCAGGGCGAGATCGAGGCCTTCCTCTACGAGGACGGCATGAAGGCGGCCCCGGTCGTGAAGACCGCGAAGCCCAAGGTGCTCATCCCCGTCTTCCCCGGCACGAACTGCGAATATGACAGCGCCCGCGCCTTCCGCGAGGCGGGAGCGGAGCCGGAGATCTTCGTGGTCAGAAACCTCACGAGCGACGACATTGCCCGCTCCGCCGAGCGCTTCCAGAAGGCGGCGGACGCCTCCCAGATGATCTTCCTGCCGGGCGGCTTCTCCGGCGGCGACGAGCCGGACGGCTCGGGCAAGTTCATCACGGCGTTCTTCCGCGGCGGCGCGGTGAAGGACGCGGTCACGCGCCTTCTCGACGAGCGCGGCGGACTCATGGCCGGCATCTGCAACGGCTTCCAGGCGCTCATCAAGCTCGGCCTCGTGCCCTACGGCAAGATCCTCGACACGGACGAGACCATGCCGACCCTGACCTACAACACCATCGCCCGCCACCAGTCGCGCATCGTCTATACGCGCGTCTGCTCCGATCTCTCCCCGTGGCTGCAG
>CAMJHX010000201.1 GCA_946405655.1 uncultured Clostridia bacterium | reverse complement strand
AGGATGACGAGATCAACGAGATCTTCTGGAAGTTCTATGCCGACCCGAACAACGGAAAGACAGGGCTTGACCCTTACTGGGAAGGGCATTGGCAAACCATGTTCATGGTGTGGAGCCGTGAACGAGCAATTGAGAAAGCAAAGAGACCAGCTTAATTAGCATATATGAAGCGCCCGGAAAGTCCGGGCGTTTTTCTTATGAGATAGATCGGCTGGATAGGGGGAGGGTGGACGCCTACCATTGACCGGGGGATACGTTACATTTTGGAGCATATCGACCGCGCCCAAAAGTGGCTCAGTACCTTCATACACGCAGAGCGCAAAAGCACCCATGGCCGAAGCCACAGGTGCTTGATGCTCACCGAAAAGCGCCGTAAATGGTGTAAATGTGGTGTATTACAACAATTTGACGATTCAAAAAGTGAGTGTTTTCAATGGGTTATGGTGTACTCTTAGTACATGCCGCCCATGTCCGGGGTGGGGGGCACGGGAGCGGTCTTCTCGGGCAGATCGGCCACGAGGGACTCGGTCGTGAGCACCATGGAGGAGACGGAAGCTGCATTCTCCAGCGCGCTGCGGCAGACCTTGGTCGGGTCGACGATGCCGCTGGCGATCATGTCGCCGAAGGCGTCGTTCGCGGCGTCATAACCGTAGTTGGCGTCCTCGCTCGAGGCGACCTGATTGAGGATCACAGCGCCCTCAACGCCGGCGTTCGCGGCGATCTGGCAGATGGGCGCGTTCAGCGCGGCGGCAACGATCTGCGCGCCGGTCTTCTCATCGCCGGAGAGCTCATTGGCAACGGCCTTGGCAGCCTTGCCGGCCACGACGTAGGCCGTGCCGCCGCCGGCGACGATGCCTTCCTCAACAGCCGCGCGGGTGGCGTTGAGCGCGTCCTCGATGCGGAGCTTCTTCTCCTTCATCTCGGTCTCAGTGGCAGCGCCGACCTTGATGACGGCCACACCGCCGCTCAGACGGGCAGCGCGCTCGGAGAGCTTGTCGCGGTCATAATCAGAGGTGGTGGTGGCGAGCTGCGCCTTGACCTGGTTCAGACGATCGATGATCTGGCCGCGGGTGCCGGCGCCGTCGACGATCGTGGTGGTCTCCTTCGTGACCTTGACCTGGCGGGCCTGACCCAGCTGATCGATCGTGGTCTCCTTGAGATCCAGACCCAGATCGGAGCTGATGACCTGGCCGCCGGTCAGGATGGCGATATCCTGCAGCATTTCCTTGCGGCGGTCGCCGAAGCCGGGGGCCTTGACGCACACGCAGGTGAAGGTGCCGCGCAGACGGTTCAGAATGATGGTGGCAAGAGCCTCGCCCTCGATGTCCTCAGCGATGATCACGAGCTGACGGCCCGCGTTCAGAACGGCCTCGAGGATGGGCAGGATCTCCTGAATGTTGGAGATCTTCTTGTCGGTGATGAGGATGAGCGCGTCCTTGATGACGGCTTCCATCTTCTCGTTGTCGGTGACCATGTAGGGCGTGATGTAGCCGCGGTCAAACTGCATGCCCTCGACGACCTCGGAGTAGGTCTCGGCGGTGTTGGAGTCCTCCACGGTGATGACGCCGTTCTGACCGACCTTCTCCATGGCCTCGGCGATCAGGTTGCCGATCATCTCGTCGCCGGAGGAGATGGAGCCGACGCGGGCGATGTCCTGGCTGCCCTTCACGGGCTCGGAGTTGGCGCGGATGGCGGCGACGGCCGCGTCCGTGGCCTTCTGGATGCCGCGGCGCATGACCATCGGGTTCGCGCCCGCGGCGAGGTTCTTCAGACCCTCGCGGATCATGCTCTGCGCGAGCACGGTGGCGGAGGTGGTGCCATCGCCGGCGATGTCGTTGGTCTTGGTGGAAACCTCGCGGATGAGCTGCGCGCCCATGTTCTCAAAGGCGTCCTCGAGCTCGATCTCCTTCGCGATGGTCACGCCGTCGTTGGTGATCAGGGGAGAGCCGTACTTCTTGCCGAGCACGACGTTGCGGCCCTTGGGGCCGAGGGTGATCTTCACGGTATCGGCGAGCTGGTTCACGCCGCGCTCCAGGGCCTTGCGGGCCTCTTCACCATAAATAATCTGCTTTGCTGCCATGATATTAGCCTCCTAAATTAGTCTTCGACGATGGCGAGAATGTCGCCCTGACGGACGATGTCGAATTCCTCGCCGTCCACCTTCACGGTGGTGCCGGTGTACTTGCCGACCAGGACCTTGTTGCCCTTCTTCACGCACATGGCGACTTCCTTGCCGTCCACCATGCCGCCGGGGCCAACTTCGATGACCTCGTACATTTCGGGCTTCTCCTGGGCGCCGGTGGCGATGAACAGACCGCTCTTGGTCTTTTCCTCAGCCTCCATCTGCTTGAGCACAACGCGGTCCGCCAAAGGTCTCAGTTTCATGATGTATGCCTCCTATAAATTTATTAACATATTCATTGCGTTAGCACTCAAAATACCAGAGTGCTAACGCATCTTACTATACCACATTTTCGCAAATTATCAAGCCCTAATGGAAAGTTTTTTGTAAAGAGTTTGTGAAATTCTCCCGCCGCCAGAGAATGGCTGTTTAAAGCGCGTCGAAACCGCGTCATGCTTGCCGAACGAGCGGAATCATGGTATAAATAGGTTTAACACATTAACTGCTACCCCGATTCCGGCCGCCGCGAGACGTACGGCAACTGGAACACCACCTCCGCCGTCGACTGCGGCTATTTCCTCGAGCGTGTCCTCGCGGGTACGAACGTCTCTGCTGCATCCTCCGCGCAGATGCTCGAGCTCTTAAAGGCGCAGCATGTCACCTATAAGATCCCCGCGGGCGTCCCCAGCGGCGTCCAGACCGCGAATAAGACGGGCGAGCTCACCGACGTCGAAAACGACGCAGCCATCATCTACGCTGCCATGGAGCAGGCAACGGGCTGATCTTACATCATATGCCGCAGGGGAGGGGCTTGCCCCTCCCGGCAGCTTCATTTCATATCATAAGAAAAGCAAGGCGAATCCGCAGCACGCGAATTCGCCTTAATTTTTATTCAGATAGTCCCATGTGCCGGTGCAGGTCAAATAAAAGCTGGATAAAGCTCGGCCAGAACGGAGCGAAGGTTCCGTCCTCCAGCATCTTGAGCATCTCCTCAAGACTCGCCCAC
>CAMJHX010000200.1 GCA_946405655.1 uncultured Clostridia bacterium | reverse complement strand
GAGACGGACAAGATCATGTCCGCCCAGAAGGCGCGCGGCGCGGACTTTGAGACCGGCAACCTCTTCCAGCGCGCGAAGGCGCTGCTGCCGCTGCTGGTGCCGCTGTTCGTCTCGGCGTTCCGGCGGGCGGACGAGCTCGCCATCGCGATGGAGAGCCGCTGCTACCACGGCGGCGAGGGCAGAACGCGCATGAAGCAGCTGAAGTGGAAAGCGCGCGACACCGTCGCCCTGCTCCTCGGCCTCGCGCTCCTCGCGGCAGTCATCGTGCTGCGGAAGTTCGGGCTGTAAGGCATGCATTTTGCAAATTAGGAATTAGGAATGAGGAATGAGGAATGTCCGTAGAGGCAATTCCTAATTCCTAATTCCTCATTCCTCATTACCTCAGCATTCTTTTTAGAACAAACGGTGAAAACAATGCCTGACAACATGAGAAATATTGCGCTTCGTCTGCAGTATGACGGCTCCGCCTACCACGGCTGGCAGGTGCAGAAGACCGAGGTCACTGTGGCGGAGACGCTGGAGAAGGCGCTCTCGAAGGTCTGCAAGCACCCGGTGAAGGTCGTCGGCTGCGGTCGGACGGACGCGGGCGTGCACGCCCTGCGCTACTGCGCGAATTTCCGCACCGACTGCACGATCCCGGTCGAGCGCGTGCCGCTCGCGGTCAACGCCCGCCTGCCGGGGGACATCTCCGTCACGGACGCCGTGGAAGCGCCGGCGGATTTCAACGCCATCGGCTCCTGCATCCAGAAGGAATATATCTACCGCATCCACAACTCCCGCGTCAGAGACGCGTTTTTGGAGCGCCGCGCGTGCTTCTACCCCTATCCGCTCGACATTGAGACGCTGCAGAAGGCGGGCGCCGCCTTTGAGGGGACGCATGATTTCGCCGCCGTGCGCAGCGTCGGCACCGAGACGAAAACCACCGTGCGCACCGTGCACTGGTGCAAGGCCTCGCGCGAGGGCGACCTCATCACGATCGCCGTCTGCGCGGACGGATTTCTTTATAATATGGTGCGCGCCATCGTGGGCACGATGGTCTATGCCTCCCACGGCAAGCTCTTACCGGAGGAGATCCCCGCCCTCCTGGAGACGCGCGACCGACGGCTCACCGGCCCGACCATGCCCCCGCAGGGGCTGTATCTGAATCGGGTGTGGTACGACGGGGACGTGGGTTTGATGATGATGAAATAAAATGAGTTAGGAATTAGGAGTTAGGAGTTAGGAGTTTCCTAATCCTTCACAACTCCTAACTCCTCACTCCTCACTCCTAACTGGTTCGAGGAACGATATGGCAAAGCAACGACAAAAAATATCCCGCCGGGGGATCATATGGCTGGTCTCGCTTGGGATTTTGGCGGTGCTGTTTGTGCTGAGCCTGATTTTGTTCCGGCCCGGGACGGAGGAGGGCGTGATCGAAACCTCGCCCTACGCGCTCGACAGCAGCGCCTCGCAGCGCTTTGCCGTGATGGACGGCGGATATCTCGCCGTGGCCTCCGGCGGCGGACTGCAGATCTTCGATGAGAACGGCAGTCTCGTGCAGCGCGAGGCCGTGACGATGCTGCAGCCCGCGCTGGACGCGGCCGGCGACTACGCCGCCGCCTGCGACGTGGGCGGCACGACGCTCGTGACGATGGACCGCAAGGGCAATGTGAAGACGACGGAGCTCACAAGCGCGATCATCGCCGTCGCCGCCGCACCGGACGGCTGGCTCGCCGTCGTGACCGAGGCGCAGGGCTACCGCGGAATGGTCACGGTCTATGACGAGAAGCGCACCGTCGTCTACGAATGGTATTCGGGCGAGGATTACGTGGTGAACGCCGCCCTTTCGGGCAATCACACGCTCGCCGTGCTCTGCGCGGGCAGCGGCGGGTCGAGGGTGCACGTCTTCACGATGGACAGCGAGGAGGAGGCGGGGTACTTCGCCGCCGACGAGCTGCTGATGGACGTCTTCTGGACGGACGACGGAAAGCTCGCCGCGCTGAGCGAAAAGCGGCTCGTCTTCCTCGATAAGCACGCCGTGCAGACGGCGGAATACGCCTTCGGCGGCCTGCATCTCTACGACTACTCCACCGGGGGCGACGGGCTGACAACGCTCGCGCTCTCCGCCTACCGCACAGGCGGCACCTGCACGCTCGTGACGCTCAGCCCCGCCGGCAAGGTGATCGGCGAGCGCACGGTCGACGCCGTGACGAGCATTGCCGCGCACGGCAAGCAGATCCTGGTGCGCTCCGGCGCGACGCTCACGCTCTACAACCAGCAGCTGGAGGACATGCGCGCGCTGGAGATCGACCCCCTCGGCGTGCGCGACGCGCAGCTGCTGCAGAGCGGCAGAGTCCTGCTGATTTATGACTATTCCTGCGCCGTGCAGGAAATTTGACCGAGCAACCGGATTCCCCAAAAAAGAGAGAAAAGGGATGATAAGATGAACACTGCGTTATACATTATCTTCGCGCTGATTCTGATCTTCGCCGCCTGGAGCGGCTACAAGCGCGGGCTCGTGCTCTCGACGGCGCACCTCGCGGCGATCGCCGTGGCGCTGTATCTGGCATGTCTGCTCTCCTCCGCCTTTTCGGGCGAGGTCGTGAGCGGCATGGTGCCGTTCGCGGAGGGCTTTCTCGACCACCAGATCGAGGAGACCGTCATTCCCGAGATGAAGCTCGACGCCTCCTACAGCGTGAAGGACACGCTGGAGCTGCACCCGAACCTCGTGGACGTGTTCTGCACGAACACCTTCCGCGCCGCCGGCATCGCAAAAGGCCCCGCCGAGCAGATGAGCGCCGAGGCGCAGAACTATGCCAGCACCCAGATGACCGACATTCCCGCCGCGCTCACGCAGGTGTTCTGCCAGCGCATCGCCTACGTTGTCGGAACGGCGATCGCCTTCATTCTCGTGCTGGTGCTGCTGCTCGCGATCGGCAACATCCCGAACCTCGCCTTCCGCATTCCGAAGCACCCGCGCCTGGACGACGTCGGCGGAACGCTGATGGGTCTCCTGAACGGCGTCGCCTACTGCGTACTGCTCTGCTGGCTGCTCCAGTTCGCCGGCATGCTCATCGGAAAGAACACGCTGGATCAGAACATTCTGGCGAGGATCTTTATGAAGATAGACATTCTCACGCTGGGCGTGGGAATCTGA
>CAMJHX010000199.1 GCA_946405655.1 uncultured Clostridia bacterium | reverse complement strand
CGACGCAGATGATGAGCAGAATGTGCTCCGTGAGCGAGATATGACACAGGCAGTTCACGATGAAGAAAAATGTGGAGATGCCGAAATAGATGCGGAAATTCTTCTCCGTGCGAAAGCCATAGAGCATGCCTGCGATGGCGCAGCGGACGCTCTCGAGAAAGGTCTTGTTCTTCCGCACTCAGTCCGCCTCCCCTTTGCGCAGGCGCATGAAGATCGTGCTGTCCTTCTTCTGCTGGCTGCGCAGCCAGTAGCCCGCAATCAGAGAGGAGAGCATGGTCGTGAGAATGAGCACCGTGAAAAACTCAACGCTGATGATCTTGTAGGAATACGCAACCGTGGCGAGCACGATGCCGGGGCCGCCGCGCGCGTTCATCGTGATGGCAAAGTTCACCTTCACAGCGTCGCGCAGGTCGGTAAACTGCAGCATCAGGAACGTTCCGATTCCCTCGAGCCCAAAGGCGATGACAAAGAAGATCGCAAAGCGCAGGAAGGAGAAATTATGCAGGAGGTTCAGCTGAATGCCGACGAGGGCAAAATAGATCGGGATGAAGAAGGAGAAGGCGAAGTTTCCGAGGGAATCCATCGCGTTTTTGATGCGCGTGTCCACGCCCGCGACAGCCTTGACCACGTAGCCGACGAGGAAGGCGGCGTACATGATGTTGATGCCGACGGTATAGAGCCCGGCGCAGACGAGCAGGAGAATGACAAAGCTGACGGAATAGAACGTGATCGGCTTTAAGTGCTGCTCGCGCGGCTTGGTGTGGTCGGAGATGACCTTCACGACAGCAAAGAGGCCGAGCGTGATGGCGACAACGCCGATCATGTCCACAAGGCGCAGCTCGCCCGCCGCCGCAATGCGCGTGGCGGCGTTCAGCAAAATCCAGAGCAGCAGGTCCTGAAACGTGGAGACCGTGAGCACCGTGTTGGAAAAGCGGGTGTTCATGATGCCCATATCGAAGAAGATCTTGGAGATGACGGGGATCGACGTGATGGCAACGCCGATCGTGAACACAAGACCGAACGAGATCTTGTTTCCCATCTCGCCAATGAAGGCGGGCTCGAACATGCGGATAAACGGCAGCGCGCCCAGCATGGGCAGCACCGTCGCCCCAAAGAAGACGAAGAAGATGACCCGTCCGTTCGAGCGGTCGAGCTCGAGGCGCGTGTTATACCCCGAAAGGAACATGAGGAAGATCAATCCCAGCTGATAGAAGATGTTCAGCACCTTCCCCTCCTCGGGATAGGCCATGAAGATGCCGCCCATCAGCTCCGGGAAGAAATGATACAGCAGCGTCCCGCCCAGAATCAGGCCGCCGAGAATCTCGCCCACGACGCGCGGCGCCTTCACGCGCTCCATCAGGGAGCCGACGACAAAGGCGCTGCCCAATAAAAGAGCCAGAGCAATGAGGGTCGCGATGATCTCATGCTCTGACAGCGTTGTCAATGACATATACCTGTTTCCTCTTTTCTCTCTTTTTTCTTTCATACCATAACATATTAAATGTAACTTGACAAGGAACGTCAAAGAATTAACAGATTAAACGTCACAGGGCTTGGAAAGGCTTGGACTTTATGGTATGATGGTCAAAAAAAGGAGGGCTTTCCATGCTGAATAATGCCATTCAAATCGGATCACTTACGCTGAAAAACCGGCTCGTCATGCCGCCGATGGCAACCGGAAAAACCGATGACGGGTTCGTCACGGACGATTTGATCGCCTATTATCGCGACCGCGCGCAGTTTTCCGCGCCTGGACTGATCATTCTGGAGCATGCCTTCATCTCCCCCGCCGGTCGGGCAAACGCCGGGCAGCTCTCGATCGCGGCCGACGCCTGTATTGCAGGTCTTTCCCGTCTGGTACAGGCCATCCATGAGGCAGGCAGCGCCGTGATCGCGCAGCTGAACCACGCCGGCGCCAGCGCCGAGCCAGAGACGCCGGGCGTGAATCTCTCGGCGAGCGCGGTTCCCTCTCCCCGCAAGCAGGAGGCCGGCACGCCGCGCGAGATGACCGCGGAGGAGATCCACGAGACTGCTGCTGACTTTGCCAGCGCCGCCAAGCGCGCAATCGCGGCAGGGTGTGAAGGCGTGGAGATCCACAGCGCGCACAGCTATCTGCTCAACCAGTTCTACTCTCCCCTGACGAATAAGCGCACAGACGAGTATGGCGTACAGACAATGGAAAACCGCCTGCGCTTCCATCTGGAAGCAATCGCCGCCGTGCGCGAGGCTGTGGGACCGAACGTGCCGATCGCGCTGCGCCTCGGAGGAGCGGACTATCTCTCCGGCGGCTCGACCGAGGAAGACGCCGTTGAAGCCTGCAAAATGATCGAAGCCGCGGGGATCGATCTCATCGACCTCTCGGGCGGCATGTGCGGGTTTGTCCGTTCGGATCATCCCGAGCCGGGGTATTTTGGCTCCATGAGCGAGAAGGTCAAGGCCGCTGTTCACACGCCCGTGCTGGTCACCGGCGGCGTGAAGACGATTGCGGACGCGGAGAAGCTGCTCGCAGACGGCAAGGCGGATCTCATCGGCGTCGGCCGCGCGCTCTATCGCGACGCGCACTGGCTGGAGCACGCATAACAGACATAAGGAGAAAGAAGCATGGAACGAATCGAACGCGCAATGGTCTTTGCCGCCCAAGCGCACGACGGGCAGAAGCGCAAGGGCAAAAACAGAGCCTATGTGCTGCATCTGATGGAGGCGGCGGTGACCGTGAGCATGATGACAGACGATGAGGACGTGATCATCGCGGCGCTTCTGCACGACACGCTCGAGGACACGGACGTGACCGCCGGGCAGCTTCTGGAGCTCTTCGGCGAGCGCGTGGCCGCCCTCGTCGGCGCGGAGAGCGAGGATAAGCGCGACGACCGCCCGCGCGGCGAGACCTGGCGCATCCGAAAAGAGGAGGCGCTCGAAACGCTCAAAGCCGCTCCGCGCGATGCAAAGCTGGTCGCCCTTGGCGACAAGCTCTCGAACATGCGCGAGATGGCGCGGGATTACGCAAAAATGGGCGACGGGCTCTGGGACATCTTCCACCAGAAGGACAAGGCGCAGCACGAGTGGTACTACCGCTCCATGCTCACGATTCTGGCAGAGGAGTTCCCCGAAGCGCCCGCCGTGCAGGAGCTCGGGAGCCTGATCGACGG
>CAMJHX010000198.1 GCA_946405655.1 uncultured Clostridia bacterium | reverse complement strand
TACCCGGAGTACATCGTCTATGCCGAGTCCTTCGGCGCCAAAGTCGTCACGATCCCGTGCCGCGAGGAGGATTTTCAGATCGACCCGGAGACGCTCCGAGCCGCGCTCACGGAAAAGACGAAGATCGTTGTCGTGAACTCCCCCTCCAACCCGGCCGGCTCGATCTTCTCGGAGGAGACGATCCGCGCCATGGCGGACATGCTCCGCGAGGCAGCGGCGAAATTCGGCCACCCGATCTATCTGCTGGCGGACGAGCCTTACCGCGAGCTGGTGTATGACGAGACGATCACGCTCCCCTTCATCCCGAAGCTCTATGACAATACGATCTACTGCTATTCCTACTCCAAGTGCGTCTCCCTCCCCGGCGAGCGGATGGGATATCTGCTCGTGCCGCCGCAGGTGGAAGACCACAAGGACGTCTATGCCGCGCTTGCCGGCGCGGGGCGAATCCTCGGTCTGGTGTGCAACAGCACGCTCTTCCAGCACCTGCTGCCGCACTGCCTTGATGTGACGAGCGATCTCGGCATTTACAAAGCGAACCGCGATCTTCTGCTCGCGACGCTGACCGCGCAGGGCTATGAGATGGCGCGGCCGGACGGGGCGTTTTATCTCTTCCTCAAGGCGCCGGACGGCGACGATCTCGCCTTTTGCGAGCGGGCGAAGGAATTTGAGCTCATTCTGGTGCCCGGCACGTGCTTCGGCTATCCGGGCTGGGCGAGACTGAGCTACTGCGTGGAGACGGAGACGATCCGCCGCGCGCTTCCCGAATTCGGAAAACTGATGGAGACTTACCGATGAACAAACTCGAACAAGCCAGAGCGCAGATTACTGAAATTGACGCCGAGATGGCGCGGCTTTTTGAGCGGCGCATGGAGGCAGCGAAGCTGATTGCCGAGCACAAGATGGAGCACGGACTGCCGATTCTGGACGCAGCGCGGGAGCAGGCGCTCATTGACCGAAACAGCGTGCTCATTCAGGACCCCGTGATCCGCGAATACTATGTGCAGTTCCTCAAGGGCACGATGGACGTCTCGAAGGCGTATCAGTCCCGGCTGACGCAGGGGCTGCGCGTGGCGTACAGCGGCGTGGAGGGCGCGTTTGCGCACATCTCCGCCGGGCGCATCTTCCCCGAAGCGCAGCGGCTGGGGTTCAAAAACTTCCGCCGTGCCTACGACGCGGTCGTGGACGGCACATGCGACTGCGCGGTGCTGCCGATCGAGAACAGCTTCAACGGCGAGGTCGGCGAGGTGCAGGATCTCATGTTCTTCGGCCCACTGCACGTCAACGGCGTGTATGAGCTCACGATTACGCAGAATCTGATTGCCCTGCAGGGGACGGACATTTCTGAGATCAGGCAGGTGCTCAGCCATCCGCAGGCGCTTGGCCAGTGCCAGAGCTACATCCACGACCACGGCTGGCGCGCCGTGGAATACGCGAATACTGCCTTGGCAGCCGAGCATGTGGCGCGGCTGGGCGACAAAAGCCTCGCCGCGATCGCCTCGGCAGAGACTGCTGATCTCTATGAGCTCGAAGTCTTGGAGGCCAATATCAACGAGAGCAGCCAGAACACGACGCGCTTTGCCGTGTTCTCCCGGGCGGAGAATCGCGCGCTCGGCCGGAAGATGGGCGATCACTTCATGCTCGTCTTCACCAGCCGGAACGAGGCAGGCTCGCTCGCCGCTGCCCTCGCGGTGCTCGGCAAGCAGTATGGCTTTAACATGCGCACGCTCCGCAGCCGCCCGGTGAAGGAGCTGCTGTGGGAGTATTACTTCTATCTCGAGGCCGAGGGCGATATCTTCAGCGAGAAGGGGCAGAACCTTCTGCGCGACATGGCGCCTTACTGCGACCGGCTGAAGGTGGTCGGGACATTTGAAAGACATGTGATGATCTGAGAGTTAGGAGTTAGGAATTAGGAGTTAGGAGTTATTATGACTTTGACCATGGAGCTTGGTGCTCGGAGTTATGATATCGTGGTGGAGAGAGGCGTTTTAAAGAAGGCCGGGGCTCTGCTGAACTTAAACAGGAAATGCCTGATTGTCACGGGCGCGATGGTGCCTCGGGCTTATTCCGAGTGCATTGCGAGCCAGTGCCGGGAGCATCTGATCGTGACGGTAGAGCCGGGCGAGCAGAGCAAGAGCTTTCCGATCTTTGAGCGGCTCTGCCGCGCGATGCTCTCGCACGATTTTCACCGGGGCGACTGTGTGATCGCAGTCGGCGGCGGCGTAATCGGGGATCTCGCGGGCTTTGCCGCGGCAAGCTACATGCGCGGGATTGATTTTTACAATCTGCCGACCACGGTGCTCAGCCAGGTGGACTCCTCCATCGGCGGGAAGGTGGCGATCAATCTCGACGGGGTGAAGAACATTGTCGGCGCCTTCTGGCAGCCGAAAAAGGTGCTTATCGACCCGGATACGCTGAAAACCCTGCCGCCGCGCCAGATCTCGAACGGACTCGCCGAGGCGATCAAGATGGCCTGCACCTCGGACGCGGCGCTCTTCGAATTCATGGAGACGCACGATCTCATGGCGCACATCGACGAGATCATCGCGGGCTCGCTCAAGATCAAAAAAGCCGTCGTGGAGCAGGACGAGACTGAAAAAGGGCTGCGCATGCTTCTGAATTTCGGTCACACGATCGGCCACGGGATCGAGAGCACGGGCGCGCTGCTGCACGGCGAGTGCGTCGCGCTCGGGATGCTGCCGATGTGCTCTGACGCCGTGCGCGCGCGGCTGATTCCGGTGCTGGAAAAGGCGGGTCTGCCGACGAGCGCGGACTTTGACCTGGATGCCGTCTGGGATGCCATGCGGCACGACAAGAAAGCCGGCGCCGGCTCGACAGACATTGTAACGGTCGATGAAATCGGCCAAGGCAAGATTGAGCGCGTGACGACCGAGCAGCTCAAGGCGCGGTTTGACGCCGCCTACCGGGAGGGTTGACGATGGAATACGGACTCATCGGGGAGCATCTCCCCCACAGCTTTTCCAAGGAAATTCATGAGCAGCTTGCAGACTACACCTACGAGCTGCACGAACTCGAAAAAGACGAGCTCGACGCCTTCATGAGGGCGAAAAACTTCAGAGCAATCAACGTCACGATCCCATACAAGCAGGACGTGATCCCCTATCTCGACGAGATCAGCGAGAGCG
>CAMJHX010000197.1 GCA_946405655.1 uncultured Clostridia bacterium | reverse complement strand
TGACGTCGTCGGGAACCTGATCGGCCTCGGACTCGATCATGACGATCTTCTTGTGCGTGGCGGCGATGGTGGTGATCATGCGGTTGGTCTTGCGCTCTTCCTGGGTGGGGTTGAAGAGATACTTCTCGCCGTCCCAGCCGAGGACGATGCCGGCGATGGGGCCGTTGAAGGGCACGTCGGAGATGGACACGGCGGCGGAGGCGCCGATCATGGCGGTGATCTCGGGGCTGCAGTCGCGGTCGACGCTCAGCACCTCGCAGGCGATGACGACGTCGTTGCGCAGGTCGCTCGGGAAGAGCGGGCGCATCGGGCGGTCGATCAGGCGGGAGGCCAGCACGGCGGGCAGGCTGGGCTTGCCCTCACGGCGCATGAAGCTGCCGGGGATGCGGCCGACGGCGTAGAGCTTCTCGTTGAAGTCCACGGCGAGGGGGAAGTAGTCGATGCCGTCCTTCGGGCGGGCGGAGGCGGTGCAGGTGACGAGAACGGTGGTGCCGCCGTAGGTCACGAGGACAGCGGCGTTGCAGAGCTCGGCCAGCTTGCCGACCTCCATGGAGAGCTTGCGGCCCTCATAGTCCATTTCGAACTTGCGGTAGTTCGGGAATTGCTTGTGGGTGATAATCATTCGTCCAGTTCCTTTCTAAAATCAACACTGAAAAACGCAGGGACAATATGAAATTGTCCCTGCGTTCAAAATACGTTCATACCCTTCAAATAATGGGAGTCTGCAAAAATTACTTGCGGATGCCCAGCTTCGCGATGATGGCGCGATAACGCTCGATGTCCTTCTTCATGAGGTAGTCGAGCAGACGGCGGCGCTTACCGACCATCTTGTACATACCGAGACGGCTGTGCTTGTCGTTCGGATGCACCTTCAGGTGCTCGGTGAGCTGACGGATGCGCTCGGTGAGAATGGCGATCTGCACCTCGGGGGAGCCGGTGTCGTTCTCATGCGTCTTGTTCGCCTCGATGACGGAGGTCTTCTGGTCTTTCGTGATCATAGTGTTTCTTCCTTTCTTAGAATCTATTCCCAGTGGCGCAGAAGCGGGCTGAAAGGCTGCCGAAGCAAATCGGCACCCCCGCATCCGGGTCCACGGGCGAAATCTTTGACATTCTATCACATGGCGTCCGGCTTGTAAAGAGGAAATTTCAAGAATTTTTCCATTCCTCCAGCACCTCTCCGAGCACATCGAGAAAGGCTCTCGCGGCGGAGGAGAGCTCGGTCTCCTTGCGGTAGATGACCCCGACGCGGCGGAGCAGCGGCGGAGAGAGCTGGCGCACGGCGACGCCGGACGGCGCGTGGCGCGCGACCATCTCCGGCAGGACGGCGACGCCGAGGCGGTTTTCGACCATGTTGAGCACGCTGTAGTCATCCCCGACGCGATACTGCACGTCCAGATCCGGGTGCTCGGCGAGAAAGGCATTGAGCGTGGCGCCGCCGCGCCCCTCGTCGAGGAGGATGAACGGCTCGCGCACGAACTCCGCCCTCGGGATCGGATCGAAGCGCAGGAGCGGATGATCTTTGGAGAGCACGGCGAGATAGGCGTCCTCGAAGAGCTCGCGCGACGAAAACTCCGTCGGGCGGCAGAGGTCGGTGAAGCTGAAATCCACGACGCCGCCGCGCACCAGCCCCTCCAGCTCCTGATAGAGCCCCTGATGGAGCTCAAAGCGGATCGCCGGGTGCCACTGCTTGAAGCGCTGGATCGCGCGCGGGAGCAGGCTGCTCGAGACACTGTTGAAGCTGCCGATGCGCACAACGCCCTGCTCGAGCCCGCGCAGCGACGCCGCCTGATCCGCCAGCGCCTGATGCGCGCGCGCCACGTCGCGGATATAGGGGAGCATCGCCTCCCCCTCCCGCGTGAGTGCGACGCCGGTGCGCGACCGGACCAGCAGCGTGACGCCGAGCTCCGATTCGAGACTCTTGATCATCTGGCTCACGGCGGACTGGGTATAGCCGAGCGTTTTGGCAGCGAGGGAAAAGCTGTTCGATTCCAGCACCTGCAGCAGCGCCTGATAGGATACCATGCCGCACCTCCACAAATCAGTTTTTCTGATTCTTCCATTAAAAAAATTCGCTTTACTGATTGATGAGGGTATTATATAATAAGGACAACAAAAGTGCAATCCCTTTCAGAGGGCTTGTCCCCAACAGGCTCTCTCTCATGTTTTCCGACTCCAATTCTCCTGAAAAGAGGGGAAGCGCCCTGCCGGTTTTGTCCGTTCCGGCAGGGCGCTTTCTCGTCGCTTGCGCTCCCAAAACGAAAGGCGCCCCATCCGGGGCGCCTTTCGTTTTGAATACTCGTGTTTATCGCACGCGGCTTTGCCGCGCTTGGTCGAAGCGAGGGGCGAGCGTCGCGCTCGCCCGAAGGAGTTTTTCCACCGCACATGTCGCTGGAAAAACAATCTGATTTTATTCGCGCTTCGCGCGAACTCTGCGAGGCTTTAAGCTGCGAGGATTTGGATGCCTTTTACCATCAGCATGAGGCCCATCGTGATAATGATGATCGTGCTGGCTTTCAGGATGTATTTGTTGTATTTCCTTGTGAGCGCATCGCCGAGGAGACCGAGCAGGAGCATGCAGACGCAGGTTCCGGCGCCGAAGGTCAGCATCGTTGCCGCGCCCTTGAGGGCGGAGGCGGCCGAGGCTGCGACGAACCACATGGAGGTCAGCATGCCGCAGGGCATGACGGCGGTGAGAAGGCCGATCATGAAAGGCTTTCCGCGTCTTCCGCAGGGGCTTGGGAGTCCGGGGCGGAGCCTGCGCAGCAGCGGCACGCCCCACATCTGCAGGCCGATGAGGATGACGAGGCCGCCCGCGAGGAGAAAGACTGCGCTTTTCATCCCCGTGCGGAAGACGAGCACGCTCCCGACCATGCCGAGGATGCAGCCCATGATCGTATAGCCGACCATGCGTCCGCCGTTGTAGGCGAGGGCATTGTGCTGCGTGAGCATGATGCCGCCGCACATGCCGATGCAGTGGACGCCGCCGAGGAGCCCCGTCAGAAACACGAGTCCCATGGACATGCCCTGCTCCGCAGCGGGAACACGGACGATCCCTGTCAGCCAGGTCAGCAGGAAATACAGTGCCGCGATACACAGGACGCCCAGCGCATCGGACAGGAGATTGCTCCTCCCCTTCCCGACCGGATAGCCCAT
>CAMJHX010000196.1 GCA_946405655.1 uncultured Clostridia bacterium | reverse complement strand
TATGGAAGCGCGCAAAACCCTCGCCTGGCGGTATTACGAGCAGGGCAGAGCCTATAACCTCGGTCTGCGCCCGAGCCTCTATACCGTCGTGAACACGAACATCGAGTTTTTCACCGGCAACCAGTGGCTCGGCCTGCCGCAGACACGCGCCATGGCCGCCCTGCCGAAGCCCGTGTTCAACATCATCAAGCGCGTCACGAGTCTCTTCGTCGCCGCGCTCACCTCCGGCGCCGTCGCGCTGCGTTTCGATCCCCTGCGGTATTACGACGGGGAGAACCTCGCCGATCCCGAGACGGACGCGAGCGCCTATGCCACCGCCGAGGTGGAAAACCTCTTCGAGAAGTTCCGCATGGACAACATCGTGCGCGAGGCGCTCTTCGACGGCGCACAGACCGGCGATTACTGCGCGCATTTCTTCTGGGACCCCGACGCTGTGCCCTACGGCGGCGCCTTCGGACCGTACCGGGGCGAGATCTGCATGGAGCTCATCGACGGCGTGAACGTCATGTTCGGCAATCCGAACACCCCGGACGTCGAGCGTCAGCCGTATATCCTCCTCGTCGGGCGCGACACGGTGGCAAACCTCCGCGCCGAGCGCGCGCGGCACCGCAAATCCGAGCCCGAGTCCTTCATCCGGCCCGACAGCGAAACCGACGGCCAGGCGGGGCAGGGCGGCGCGCAGGAGCTCCACGGCGCGGACGAGAACGAAAAGTGCCTCTATGTCTACCTCTACGAAAAGCGCGCGCACCGCGACCCGGACACCGGTGAGAGCGTCACCACCGTCTTCGTCACGAAGGCGACGCGCACCGCCGTCATCTATGAAAATGTGGACACCGGCCTCACGCGCTATCCCATCGCCTGGGGCAACTGGGAGCGGCAGAAGAATCAATATCATGGGAGGGCTCTGGTCACCGGCATCATCCCGAACCAGATCTTCATCAATTCCATGTTCGCCATGGTCATGCG
Source organism: uncultured Clostridia bacterium (assembly GCA_946405655.1). Lineage (GTDB taxonomy): Bacteria > Bacillota > Clostridia > Oscillospirales > Oscillospiraceae > CAG-103. The sequence continues at coordinate 2,221 of CAMJHX010000196.1, read as the reverse complement.
CCATCTGCAGCTCATGGGCTTTCCCAAGACGGTCTATAACCAGGATCTCATCGGCCAGTGGAACAACGAGGTCGGGCAGGCGATCGGCGTGCGCGGCCTCCAGCCCGGGCAGAGCATGGGCGAGGTGGCGACGAATCTGCAGCCCGCGGACATGTCCGCCCAGATCATTTACGCCATCGACAAGGCGATGGCCTATACCAAGGAGTGCCTCGGCGCGACGGACGTGCAGATGGGCGCTGCCAAGCCCGATAACACCTCCGCGCTGATGGTGCTGCAGAGTAACGCCGAGATCCCGCTCGAGAACACCCGCGCCCTGCTCTATCAGTGGGTGGAGGACGTCGGCGCGATCCTGCTCGATATGATGGGCGCCTATTACGGCACGCGCCCCATCGTGCGCACGCGGCGCTTTCGCGAGCCGCTTCTCGGCGAGGACGGCGCGCCCGTGATCGACCCGGTCACCGGGCAGATGAAGGTGCGCGAGGTGTCGCGCCGCGTGTCGGAGTCGTTCGATTTCACGCAGTTTCGCCGGCTCTGGTTCAACGTCCGCTGCGACGTCGGCGCCACGACCTATTTCAGCGAGATCGCCATGGTGCAGACGCTCGACAATCTCCGCCGCGAGGGCATGCTCGACGTCATCTCCTATCTCGAGCGCCTGCCGGACAAGCTCGTGCCGAAGAAGGCGGAGCTCATCGACTCGCTCCGCGAGCGGCTCGCAGCCGAGGCGGAGGCGGCGCCGGAGGAGCAGAACGCGGACGGCGCGCCCTCCATCGGCGGTGACCTCGATCCGATGCGCCGCATTCAGAATCTGCCGCAGAACCTGCAGGAGCGGTTCGACCGTCTCCCCAAAACCGCGCAGCGCGCGCTGCTGAATCTGTAAAGATCGCAGCAGCCCAAAAAGCGTGTCATTCTGAGCGAAGCGAAGCGGAGTCGAAGAATCTTGGCAGAGTAGTTGGATAGAGGCTGGTGGTTCTTGTTTGCTGCCAAGCCAAGATCCTTCGACTGCGCGCTGACGCGCTCCGCTCAGGATGACAGATGGGCGACTGCAGAAAAAACAAGGAGGAACCAATATGGACGAAGTAAAACAGAACGAACTTCAGCCTGCCGCCGAGCCGCCCGAGCGCGACTTTGCAGCCGAGGCCGAGGCGCTGATCGAAGCGCGGCCTGAGCTGCGCGGCAAGCCCCTGCCCGATGGGGTGCTGCGCACGGCGCTGGAGGAAAACCAGCCGCTGCTGCGCGCCTTCCTCGCGCACGAGCAGCGCGAGACCAGCGCAGAGCTCGAGCGTCTGCGCGAGGAAAACCGCGTTTATCGCCAGAATGCCGAGGCCGCGAAGCGGTCTCCGGTGCAGGGTGCTGCCCATCCCGGCGGGGACGATCCGGAGGCAGACCCCTTCCTGACCGGCTTCAACGGCTCCGGCTGGTGATTGACCATAACTATACTTATGTAATCGAAAGGAGACTTCCATATGTCTGGTGGAAAGAATCTTGCCCAGAAGTACAGCAAAACGATCGACGAGCGCTTTGAGCGCGAGTCGCAGGCGGTGCTGGCGCTCAACAGCCACTATGACTTCAACGGCGTCGACACCGTGAAGGTCTATTCCATCCCCGTCGTGCCCATGACGGATTACACCCGCAGCGGCCTTGCCCGCTACGGCTCGCCCGATGATCTGCAGCGCAACGTCCAGACCCTCAAGGTCACGAAGGACCGCGCCTTCACCTTCATCATCGACCGCGGAGACAAGCTCCAGAGCCAGATGGCGTCCGACGCCGGCCGCGCCCTGCAGCGCCAGCTGCGCGAGGTCTGGGTGCCGGAGTATGACGCCTATGTCTTCCGCACGCTCGCCGCGAGCGCCACGGCGCACGGTAATTACAGCACCGAGGCGATCACCAAGGCGAACGCCTATGAAGCCTTCCTCAAGGGCATGGAGGCGCTCGGCAACGCGAACGTGCCCGATGAGGGCCGCGTCGCCTTCTGCTCCTATGGCTTTGCCAACCTCCTCAAGCAGGACAGCGCCTTCATGCGCTATGGCGACAGCTCCCAGCAGATGCTCTCGCGCGGCGTCATCGGCGAGGTCGACGGCTGCCGCATCGTCAAGGTGCCGTCCAGCCGCCTGCCCGCGGGCGCGGCCTTCCTGATTGCGCACCCGCTCGCGGCCACCGGCCCCAAGCAGCTCGAGGACTACAAGATCCACGACGACCCGCCCGGCATCTCGGGCTGGCTGGT
>CAMJHX010000195.1 GCA_946405655.1 uncultured Clostridia bacterium | reverse complement strand
ACGTCCGCCATGCCGATGACGGCGCCCTCGGGGTGGGCGATGACCTCATCGAACGCCACGTCCGCGAGGCACCACTCCTTGAACTTCGGGAGCTTGGAGAGGATCGGGTATTTCGCCTCGGGCGAGACGGTCGGAAGCGCGCTCTTGTAGACCGGGCTCGTCATGAGCACCGCCCAGTTCATCGCCTGTCCGCCGCTGCCCATCGCCTTGCCGAGCGTGAGGCAGATGACCGTGGCCGCCTGGTCAAAGTACTTCATCCTGCCCTTGGCGATCCACGCGACGACCTTGAGGAAGTATTTCACGCGGTTGCCGGTGCGCACGGCCTCCTCTGCCGCGTCATAGAGGCTCTTGGGCAGCTCGGGCAGATAGCCCATCGCCTGCGTGAGCTCGGCGAAGATCGTGGCGTCGTCCTTCGCCTCGCCGAAGGGCTGGATGATGCGGCGGCGGCAGCCGAAGACGACCTCGGGCCAGTTGAGCGTGAACATGTCGAAATCGCCGTCCGCCTCGTATGCGCTCATGCTGGGGAGCACGTAGTCGGCGAGCATGGTCGTCTCGGTCTCGACGCAGTCGACGGCGACGAAGAGCTCGAGCTTTTTGAGCGCCTCCTCCATCGCCTGCGAATCGGGATAGCTGCGCGCGGGGTTCGTGAGCACGCTGAACGCCATGCGGATGCGGTCCTCATTGTCGCCGAGCACCTCGTCCGGGAAGACGCCCTCCGGGAACACGCAGGCCACCGGGAAGCGGTTCGTGACCGGCGTGCGCCAGGTCTTGGGGTTCAGCTCATCGGAATTGTCGAGATAGAGCACGCGCTCGGGCATGACGCTGCCGCCCTTGACGAGCGCCATGCCGCAGACGATGGCGAGCGTGAGGCAGAGATAGCTGCTGGTGGTGGAGTGGCGGCCGAAATAGAGGCCGAGGTCGCGGTGCATGCTCCACTTTTTCGTGGTGAGGATGCGGGCAAACTCCTCCGCCTGCGCGCGCTCGATCCTGCAGACGGCGAGTGCGGCGTCGATATCGAAGTTCAAAAACCAGCTTCTCGCCTGCGCCCAGTCCTTGGTGTACTTGGCGAGATAGTCTTTATTCTCCCAGCCCTTCTCGATGATGATGGAGATCAGCGCGCGCAGGAAGAGGGAGTCGGAGCCGATGGCGGGGCGGATGTGCATGTCCGCCATGCGCGCGGTCTCGCTCACGCGCGGGTCGACGGCGATGACCATCTTGTCCGCTGCCTGCGAGAAGGTGCGGATGGTGCGCTTCGCGTTCGGCATCTGGTGGGAGACGTAGGCGTTCGAGCCCCAGTAGACGATGACCTCGCTGTGCAGATCGTCGGGCTCGAGGAAGTGGAACTGGTAGCCGAAGATGCGGCCGTGGCTCCACCAGTCGCCCATGAACTCGACGCCGACGGGATTGAAGAAATACTGCGTGCCGATGGCGAACATGAGGGGCTTCATCGTCGCGGCGGGCGTCGTGATCGAATAGGTGCCGCCGCCGAGGAAGGCCGCGGAGCGGGGGCCGTATTTGTCGACGATGGCGCGCGCCTTCTCGCCGATCTCCTTGTAGGCCTGCTCCCACGAAATGCGCTCATAGTGGTCGCCGACGCGCTTTTTCGGGTAAGAGAGGCGGTCGCGGTTTTCGACGAAGTATTTCGCGCTGCGTCCCTTGCGGCAGCAGTAGCCGTTCGAGCGCGGGCTCGACGGATCGGGGCGCACGTTGATGATCTTGTTGTCCTCGACCTCCATCTCGAGGCCGCAGGTGACGGCGCAGAGGTTGCACCATGTCTTTTTCCATTCACTCATGATCAAAACCTCCTTATGCAATCACGCGGACAATGTCTGCGTCCAGAGCGGCTTGCAGCTGGGCGGGGTTGTGGCAGACGACGCACTGATACGTCTTGCGGCCGACCTTGAGCTCGAAGCGCTCGGGCTCTGTGTCGCGGTTCCACTCGACGCGCTCTAAGAGCTTGCCGTACTTGACGTTCGGCGCGTCAAATTCGACCGCGTCGGGCGCAAAGGCGCGCTGCGGGTTCGGCTCGGCGCCGGTGCGCACCATGATGCGGTAGAGCTCGCGGGAATTCATGGCAAAGTCGGCGCAGCCGGTCTCATAGACCTCGCTCGCCTCGGGGCCGATGGCGCCGAAGACGGCGGTCTTGTCCGCGCCGAGGGCGTCCTTCGCGAGCGTTCCGAAGACGCGCACGGCGGAGGGCATCTCAACGAAGCGGTCTGCGTAGTCGGCATAGTCGCGCTCGAGGAGCTTTTTCGCGGCGAGGGAGTCGAAAACGATGGCGCTGCCCTTCTTGAGGCGGGCGTCAAGACGTTTCTCCGTCTCGGCGGCGGCGATGGCGCGCATATCGTCCGCGTTCACGACGGCCTTGAAGCCGAGCTTTTTCAGGCTGCCCACGATCTGCTCGAGCGTGACGGCCTCGGTCTTGCGCGGCCAGATGCGCTCGAGCTCCGGGATGAGCGCCGCGTCCGCCATGGCGACGGATTTGACGCCGTAGGTGTGGGTCACGTCGAGCATCTCGTCCTTGCGCTCTTTCACGAAGATCGCGCCGGTCGGGCAGACCTCGACGCATCTCGCGCAGCCGATGCAGCGGCTGTCCGCCATCGGCTTTTCAAAGGCGGGGGCGATCTTCACGGCAGAGCCGCGACCGCTGGCCGCGAGATTGTGCACGGTCTGCACGTTCGCGCAGACGTCCACGCAGCGCTTGCACTTGATGCATTTGTTCGGATTGCGGACGATGACGCTGCTGTCGTCCACGGGGTACTGATTGTGCTTCTGCTCGAAGGGCAGCTGATCGACCTCATACTCGCGGGCGAGGTTCTGCAGATCGCAGAAGCCGTCGCGCTCGCAGTCGCAGAAGAAGCACCACTCGCAGAACTTGGGATCGAGGTCGGCGCACTTCGTGCTGCCGATGCGCAGGCAGTGGTGGCAGTCGACGCTGTGGTCGCTCAGCAGCAGCTGCAGCGTGAGCTTGCGGGACTGGCGCACGGCCTCGGTGTTGGTATGCACGACCATGCCTTCTTTGACCTTCGCGGCGCAGGCGTGCTGGAAGGTCCGCGCGCCCTCCACCTCGACGACGCACATGCGGCAGGAGGCGTGGGGGTCAAGCTTCTCGAGGAAGCACAGGGTCGGGATATAGATATCATTCGCTTTCGCGGCGGCGAGGATGGTCGTTCCGGCAGGAACGCTGATCGCCTTGCCGTC
>CAMJHX010000194.1 GCA_946405655.1 uncultured Clostridia bacterium | reverse complement strand
CCATCCGCAATTTCTATTCCGATTCCTACAGCGATGATCCCCTCGCGCAGCTGGCGGACAAGGCCTTCCTCGTCAAGGGCGAATCGCTGCAGCCGTGGTAAATGAAAGGAGAAAAGAAACATGGATAATAACGGCTTCAATGAGTACACGCCCAACGATCCCTTCACCCCCGCGCCGCCGCAGACCGAGCGCCCCTATTACCGCGCACGCGATTTCCGCGCCGCCGCGCGCAAGGCGCTGCAGGGCTTCTGGCTCATGGCGATCGTCGTCACCTTCGTCGCAGCATTGCTCGGCGGCACCACGCAGGGCAGCATCAGCGTCAATGCGGACGTCAATTATGAGTTCGACAGCACCGAGCTCGCGTCCATCCCCGGCGCGAACGAGAGCGCCCTCGCTCATTACGTCGATTGGATGGAGAGCATGAACGACCGCTTCCCGGCGCTCAAGCCGCTGATGGCCTTCCTCTCGGTTCTCGCCGCCGTTCAGCTCATCATCGGCGGCCCGATCTCGCTGGGCTATAACCGCTTCAAGCTCCATCGGCTCGATGGGGAGGAGGCAAAGTTCAGTGATCTCTTCTCCTGCTTTGACCGCTTCCTCGACGGCCTCTGGATGCGCATCCGCACGATTCTGCAGGTTTTTCTGTGGGCGCTGCTGTTCATCATCCCCGGCATCGTCGCGGCATACCGCTATTCCATGGTGCCCTATCTCATGGCGGATCATCCGGGTATGACCGTCGCGCAGGCGTTCGACCGCTCCAAGGCGATGATGAAGGGGCATAAGGGAGAGCTCTTCCTCCTGCATCTGAGCTTCATCGGCTGGCTGCTCCTCAGCGCCATTACGCTCGGCATCGGCGGTCTCGTCGTCGCGCCGTACATGCAGTTCGCCGAGGGCGCCTTTTACCGCAACCTCGCCGCGGATCATGCCGCCTGATTTTTCATTCCTTTCGCAGGGGCCGACGACCCCGGCGGCCCGTAAAAGAGAGTCTGCATCGCAGACTCTCTTTTCTTCGTATTGACTAGAAGCCGATTTCGGGTTAAAATATACTGTCTTACTATGAGAAAAGGGGAGGGGTCGCGTTGCGCCAGTTCCAGCCGGGTCAGCCGATCCTGCATGCCTATATCCTCGCCGCGGCGGACGCGGAGGTGCGCGAGAAGGAATCCATGTCGCTCGCGGCCGCCATGCTCTGCACCGCGATTGGTGCTCGTCCCTGCGGTCAGTGCCGCGATTGCCGCAAGGTCCTGCGCGGTCTGCATCCGGACGTGATCTGCGTCGAGCCCGCCTCCGGCAGCAAGCGCCCGGTCTTCAAGGTGGATCAGATCCGCGACGTCTCTGCCGATGCGTATATCATGCCCACCGAGGCGCAGCGCAAGGTCTACGTCCTCCGTCAGGCGGACACGATGAACCCCGCCGCGCAGAACGCCCTGCTCAAGCTCCTCGAGGAGCCGCCGCGCAGCGCGTCCTTCGTCCTCGCCGTCGAGCGCGCGGAATCGCTCCTGCCCACGGTGCGCTCCCGCTGTGAGGTCATCCGCTGCAATACCGAGGCGGACGCCCTGCCCGCCGAGGCGGTGCAGGCGGCGGAGGCATATCTCGCCCTGCTCGCGCTCGGCGACGCGGTCGGCCTGCTCCGCTTCAGCCGCGAGCATGAGCGCGACGATGCCGACGCGATCCAGTCGCTCCTCACGGGCATTCTCCGCCTTCTCACCGCGCATCTCTCCGGCGACAGACCGCTCTCCGGCCTCTCCGCCGAGGATGCGATGCATGAGGTTCAGCGCGCTGAGCGCTGCCTCGAATATCTCCGTTCCAACGTCAGCGCGCGCCACATCTTCGGCGTCCTCTCGCTGACGAAACCAAACCGTTCATAAAGAATTGAGGGTCTGCATTGACTGAAGTCATTTCCGTAAAGTTTAAGAATCGGGGCAAGTCCTATTACTTCGCGCCCGAGGGCGTCACTGCCGCCGCCGGCGATCATGTCATCGTCGAAACCGCCAAGGGGCTCGAGTTTGCCGACTGCGTCGAGGGCAACCACGAGGTGCCGGATGAGAGCGTCGTCAAGCCCCTGCGCCGCGTCGTGCGCCTTGCCACCAAGAACGATCTGCGCATCGTCGAGCTCAACGAAACGCGCGAGCAGGAGGCGATGACCATCTGCCGCCGCAAGATCGAGGAGCACGGTCTCGATATGAAGCTCGTCGAAGCCGAATACAGCTTCGAGGGCAATAAGATCATGTTCTATTTCACGTCCGACGGGCGCGTCGATTTCCGCGAGCTCGTCAAGGATCTCGCCTCCGAGTTCCGCAGCCGCATCGAGCTGCGCCAGATCGGCGTGCGCGATGAGGCAAAGCTCCTCGGCGGCATCGGCATCTGCGGCCGTCCCTATTGCTGCAGCCAGTTCCTCACGGATTTCCATCCCGTCTCCACCAAGATGGCAAAGGTGCAGTCCATGTCCCTGAACCCGACGAAGATCTCCGGCGCCTGCGGCCGTCTCATGTGCTGCCTGCGCTATGAGCAGGAGGCGTATGAGGAGCTCGTCAAGCTTGTGCCGAAGGTCGGCGCCTTTGTCGAAACGCCCGCGGGCTACGGCGTCGTCACCTCGGTGAACATGCTCCGTTCCAGCCTCAAGGTGCGTCTCGACGGCGAGGGCGACGCGGTCATCAAGTCCTATCAGGCGGACGAGATCGCCGTCATCCCCGGCGGCAGACCCCGCCCCGGCGAGCCGCTGCCCCAGCTGCTCAAGGATCGGCCGAAGCCCAAGCGCGAGCCGGAGGAGCCGCCCGAGGATCCCTGGGCGCTGCCGCAGCTCTTCTCGTCCGAAACCTACGGCGAGGAGCCTGCCGCGCCGGAAGGGGAGGCGTCCGCGCAGAAAAAGCGCCGCAATCGCCGCTCCCGCGGCGGCAAGAAGCCGCAGGAGGCGTCCAAGCCCGAGCAGTCCAAGCAGCCGGAGCAGCCCAAGACCGAAAAGCCGCAGGGCGAAAAGAGCGCTTCGAACCGCAATCGCCGTTCTCGTGGCGGCAAAAAGCCGCAGGAGGGCTCCCAGAAGCCCGAGCAGAAGAAGTCCCAGCCCGCCCCAAAGCTGGAGCAGCCTGCCGCGCCCAAGGCGGAGCGATCCGAGGGCAGCAGACGTCCCCGTCGCCGCGGCGGCCGCCACCACAGCAAAGGTCCCAAGCCCGAGGGAAATACCCCGAAGGAGTAATCTTCTCTCCGCGTCGATCAAGACGCCGTAGGGGA
>CAMJHX010000193.1 GCA_946405655.1 uncultured Clostridia bacterium | reverse complement strand
GGCGTCGGCGTCGGAGTAGGCGTCGGCGTCGGCGTCGGAACCGGCTCGGTCTCGCGCTCCGGCAGCTGTGCGAGGATCTGGTCGGCCATGTAGCGGTGGCCAGCCTCGGTCGGGTGGCAGTCCATCACGATCCGGTCGAAGAACGTCTCGTCGCGGAAGGGCACGGTGTCGTCGATCTCCGTGTCGGTCACGTCGGCGTAGCGATAGCCGAGCGCGGCCGCGCGCGACTTCATGTAATCGTTCAGGCGCGTGACCATCTGATCCGCGGCATTGCCGACGATCTTCAGATCGCCCTCATAGAAATCCGGCACCTTGCTGAAGGGGTTGTACATGCCGACGACCACGATCTCGGCGTCGGGATTGAGCTTTTTGATCGCGTTGATGATCGGCGCCCAGTTGGTCTTGAACGCGCTCTCGCCGATGCCCATATAGCGCACGAATTCGAGCACCTCGGTCACGAGGTTCAGGTAGTTGAGCTCGCTCGCCGTCATCTTCATCGCGTAGAGGAAGAGGTCGTTGAGCCCGAGCGCCACTGTGACGAGATCGGAGCTTGCGATCTGGTCGCGGTAGAACTGCTTGAAGCCGTAAGCCCCCTGATCGCAGTAGGGCGCAAGCAGCTCGCGCACCTGGGGACGGACGTAATATTCGCTCTCCGGGTCGGCATAGCGTGCGAGCAGCGGATCGTTGGGGTCGTCCTTGGTCATCTCCATCCAGTAGAGGATGTCGTGCAGGCCGTTAAAATACATCGCGCGCAGATTGTTCGCCGTGAGGCTCGCGGAATACGCGTCGTCCAGCAGCCAGCGCACCTCCACCGTGCGCATGCCGGTGTGCGCCAGCGACTGCACCGTCGCGCCCGTCGCATTGGCGACGAGGCTGTGATACGCCTCCGGCACGGTCGTAAACCCGCGCACGTCGCGCGCGTAGGAGCCATAGCCCGCGGCAATGCTGTCGCCGATGCAGACATAGTGCTGATACTGCTTGACGTTCTCGGTGTCCGCGCCGAGCGCGCCGTACGGCAGCAGCGACAGCACCAGCAGCACCGCCAGCAGCAGGCTGATCCATCTTTTTTTCATGCAGATACCTCCGTTTCAAACGGCATTGAGCAGGATTACGGAGAAATTATACCATCAATCTGCATCCTCGGCAAGAAAGCGCGATCCTTTTCCGACAGGCGCGAGGGCGGAGAAAAACAGAAAAGCACGGCTCCGAAGAACCGCGCTTCTCTGTTTGATGGTCAAAAACGATGAGAGAGTCCAAGTCTCAACGTTGTGTGGCTTCATTATTCATGAAATGCGGCTATTTTGCAAGCGTCATGTCAAAATCTGCAGCTTTGATGTATAAATCGGCAGCGGGTATGCCGTATCCGAAATGAGTGCGCGCAGCAAAAAAGGACTGCCGCGGCAGTCCTTTCGCTTGGGGGTTGAAATGGGTTAGCTTGCCCAGGGGGTTTCCGGCGCGGCGTCGGCGGCGCTCCGGATGTCCTTTAGGATCGGCAGAAACTGCGTGCCGGCGTCATATGCCCCGGCGAACAGCGCCGCGAACGGATCCTCGCTCCCCGCGGCGGGGGCGTCGCTCACATGCCAGAGCAGCGTGAGCGCCTCGGCGCGCGTGCACGGATCGTTCGGACGGAACGCGCGCTCCGCCTTCACGACGCCGGATTCCACCGCCCAGAGCACAGCCTTGAAAAAGGAATCCGAGGGCTTCACGTCCGAAAACGGGTTCGTCGCGGTCTTCGGCTCCGGCGCGCCGCGCAGCTGCCAGAGAAGCTGCACATATTCTCCGCGCGTCTCCGGCAGCGGAACGCTCTCCGCGTCTTCTGCGCTCGCCGTGTCCTCTGCGGGCTCGTCCTCGGGCAGGGGGTATCCCTCGTAGACCGGCCAGTACTGCGTCTGCGCGGCGTATGCGCGCGGGGCGTAGTGGCTCTCCGCGCAGCGCTCAAAGGACTGCGCCCAGCTTCTGCCCGCCAGCGCCGCGCCCTCGGCGGTGTTGTCGATCGCCTGCATGGTTGCGAGCGCGGTCGTCTCCACGGTCTCCAGCTCATGCTTCAGAAACTGCAGCTGCCCCTCCAGCGAGGCGGAGTCCAGACCGTTTTCCGCGCAGAAGGCGTACAGCTGCTGCTGCCGCGCGCCGCCCCACTGACAGATGCCGTAGTAGCCCGCGGGATTGTACGCCGTCGGCTCAAAGCCGCTTTCCTCCGCAATGCTCGCAAGCACGCCGCAGGCGGCGGCCTCATTGAACTGCAGCTCGGTGCGCAGAAACAGGAAAATGGTCTCTTCGTTGCTGACCGCCGCCTGCGCGGGCGTCGCGGCAAACGCCGCCAGCACGCACAGCATCAGCACCCAGCAAATCATTCGTTTCAGCATAGATTCTCCTTCTGATTTGGGATGTATGATAGCAATATAAATACGAATTTTAACATATTAATTTCGAAAAAGCAAATTTTCTGTAAATCCGCCTTCCGCCATTCCGAAACAGAACCGTAGGGAACGGATATCATCTGCCCGGGCAGTATACACCAGAATGTGTGATACATTTCGTCGAATCCGCACTGCACCTCCCTCGGCTCCGTAGGGGACGGCGTCCTCGACGTCCCAGCAGTATGCACCTGTTTCATTGCCGATCCCCGGCGAATTCGCAATGATTGCGCGTTTGCGCAGGGCGGGTCGCTTGCGCCCGCCGTTTACCGGAAGCAAAATCCCACAGGCAGGCGCAAGCAACCCGCCCTACGAAAGACGCGGCGCAATTCGCCGAAATGCGGCTGAAATCTCGGCTTCGTTCTGCCGGGCGCTTCGCGGAGCGCACCTTCCACTCCACACTCCAAGCTCCACCCTCCACACTATTTACAAACGCTTGGAAAATCGCTATAATACACTCTGTTATCACTCAACGAAAGGATGATCGCGTTGGAACGCGGCTTTTCTGATCGGCTGCAGGCGCTTCGCGCGGCCAAGGGGCTCTCCCAGCGGACGGTGGCGGCGGATCTGCACATCAGTCAGGCACTTTTGAGCCACTATGAAAACGGCGCGCGCGAGCCGGGGCTCCAGTTCGTCTGCCGCGCGTGCGATTATTACGGCGTGAGCGCGGACTATCTCCTCGGGCGGACGGATCAGCCGACCCTGCCCACCGAGCAGCTCGAACGCCTGCGTCTCGCGGTGCGCGCCATGCAGTCTACGGCTGAGCAGGCGGCGCACGCCCTATCTTCTCTGACAGGAGACTCTGAACCATGATCCCTCAAGACCACAT
>CAMJHX010000192.1 GCA_946405655.1 uncultured Clostridia bacterium | reverse complement strand
ATGAATCAGCGCAGCTCTCTCACGGCGCGGTATTCCGCCGTGCAGGGCTCTTTCTGGATGGGCTACTGTGTCACCATCAGCTTTGCGGCGGTGTATCTGCAGGGGCTCGGCTATTCCAACGCAGCGCTCGGTCTGATCCTCGCCGTCGGCAATCTCCTCGGCGCGCTGCTCGGTCCCGAGGTCTCCGCGCGCATCGACCGCAGCGAGCGGCTCTCGGCGTGGGACTTCGTGTGGCCGTGGCTGCTCATCGAGGCGGTGTTTCTGATCGTGCTCATCGCCGTGCCGGTCAAGGGCGCGGTCACAAGCGCGGCCTTCGCGCTCTATGTCGCGTTTTCCGTCTCGCTCAATTCGATCAACCTCAAGCTCTTCGTCGACTGCGTCCACGGCGGGCAGGGCGTGGATTACGGCGTCGCCCGCAGCATGGGCTCGGCGGCGTTCGTGCTCGCGTCGATCGTGCTGGGCGTGCTCGTCAAGCGCCTCGGCGTGCGCCTGCTGCCGTGGGCGGGGCTCGTGATGGTCGCGCTGCAGGCGCTCGCGCATCTGCTTCTCCGCCGGGGCTACGCCCCCGCCGCCGTCCGCGGCGGTGAGAGCGGGCACCGCGGCAGAACGATGCTCTCGTTCCTGCGCGATAATCCGCGCTATTCCGTGCTGCTGCTCGGCGCGGCGCTCATCTTCTTCGGGCATAATACCTGCACGAACTTTCTGATCAATGTCACGCGTGATGTCGGCGGCGATGAGAGCACCCTCGGCGCGCTCAACGGCTTCATGGCGGCGGTGGAGATTCCGGTCATGTTCTTCTTCGGCCGCATCCGCGGCGGGCGCAAGAGCGTGTCGCTTCTGCGGCTGTCGCTGCTGTTCTTTGCGATCAAGGCGGCGGCGATCCCGCTCGCGTCCTCGGTGCCGCTGCTCTTCGGCGCGTTTTTGCTGCAGGCGCCGTCCTTCGCGCTCTATACGGCGGTCATCGTCGATTATGTGGCGGAGACCGTCCCCTTTGCCGACAGCGCCAAGGCGCAGAGCCTCGCCTTCAGCATGACCACCGTCGGCGCCGTGCTCGCAAGCCTCATCGCCGGCAAGCTCTACGACGTCCTCACCGTCCCGCAGACGCTCTGGATCGCCGGCGCCGTCACCGTCACCGGCGTGATTCTCGCTTTGCTCGGAACGAAGGAATCATAATGGTCGAGAGGCAGCCTTCCGATTTTTGTGCGCATGAAAAGAAGCCTGTAGGGGCGACCTGTGGTCGCCCGCCGATGATGCTCCGCACAAAAAGAGAATCGTAGGGCGGTGGCTTGCCGCCGCCGAAACTGCCGAATTGGTCCCGGCGGCCCCAAGGGACCGCCCTACGGCACGTTTGAAATACAAGCGAATTCGCCGACAATAAATCATCATCCAAAACTGTCCTGCGCGGGCGACCGCAGGTCGCCCCTACAGCTGAATTGACTCTGGGCAATCAAAAAATCCTCCGGATTTCCGGAGGATTTCTTTTTTATCCCCACAATGCCGTCAGCATCGGGATGATCTGCTTCTTCCGGCTCATCACGCCGGGGAGGAAGAGCGTGTTGTCGTGCGGTTCGATGGAGAAGGCGCGGCTGATCGTGTCGTCGCTGCCGAGATAGACCAGCTGCGTGCCCTCGAGCAGCACGTCCGTGAGCATGAGGATGACCATGTCGTAGCGGTTGGTCTTGCGCAGCCCCGCCATCAGCTCGAGGAACTCCGCCTTGCGCTCCAAGAGCCGCGCGGAGTCCACGCAGGTGATCTGGCTCACGCCGAGCTTCTGCTCGGCGATGTGGAATTCCTTGAAGTCCGCGAGGAAGAGCTCCTCGGCGCTCTTGTCGTCCGAGCCGGAGGCGGAGAAGAGCTCCTTGCCGACCTCCTCGAGCGAGACCTTCGCGATGCGCGCCATGCGCTCCGCCATGTCGATATCGCGCTTCGTGCAGGTGGGGGATTTGAAGATGACCGTGTCGGAGAGGATCGCCGCCGCGATCAGCCCCGCCATGTTCGGGCTCGGCATCACGCCGTATTCCTGATACATGCCCGCGATGATCGTGTTCGTGCTGCCCACGGGCTCGTTGCGCATGCGCACCGGCTGCGCGGTCTGGATGTCCGCGAGGCGGTGGTGGTCGATGATCTCGAGGATCTCCGCCTGATCCAGCCCGGGCACCGCCTGCGCGCGCTCGTTGTGATCCACGAGCACCACGCGCTTGCGGCGCGGACGCAGCAGGTGATAGCGGCTGAGCGTGCCGACGACGCGGTCGTTCTCGTCCAGCACCGGATAGCAGCGGTAGCGGCTCTTGAGCACCTCCTCGCGCACATCGTCAATGTAATCGTCCAGATGGAAGCTCACGAGATCCTCCGTCTGGCAGGCGCGGGTCACCGGGATCGCCTGATACACCAGGCGCACGACCTTCGCCGCGTCGAACGGCGTGGAGATCACGCATGTGCGGCCCACATGCTCGAGCCACTCCGGGCGCACATCCGTCTGGCAGAGGATCAGGCACGAGACCTGATGCTCCAGCGCGCGGCGGATCATGTCCGGCTGGTCGCCGCAGATCACGACGTGGTCCTGCCCCTCAAAGAGCAGATTCTCAATGCTCTGCGGCACCGCGATCGATACCGTGCCGGACACCGTGTCCACCGGGTCGCCCTCGCCCTGCACGCGGCCTTCCAGCACGCTCAGCAGGTTGAACAGCGGCAGATTCTCCACATGGTTGTCCGTGATCGAGCGCATGTCGTAGGCCGCGATGTCGCCGGCGGAGAGCATGCCGTGCAGCTTTCCGTCCTCCGTCGTCACCGGCACGACGGAGATGCTCTGCTCGAGCATGATGCGCCACGCGCGGTCCATCGTCACGGAGGCGTCGAGCGCGGGCGGCGTGTCAAAATCCAGATCGCGCACCTGCGTGCGCACGTTCGAGATCGCCACCGGCGGCTCAAAGCCGAAGCGGTCGAGCATGCGGCGCGTCTCGTCGTTGATGTGGTCGAGGTGCGCCGCCACGTATTCGCGGCGGCCGAGGGCGTTCTGCAGCGCGGCGTAGCTCATCGCCGCCACGATCGAATCAGTGTCCGGGTTGCGGTGCCCTGTCACGTAAATTTCATTCATGAAGCCAGTGCTCCTTCTTACAGATTCAGGAAATGTTCACAAAAAGATTACATTTTCGTAACCATTATAGTAGATAAAGACCGCCTGTCAAGCCCGTTTTGTAAACATTTCGTTTAAATTGCCAATTGCGGTTTCCATAATGCTTTGCTATAATGGGC
>CAMJHX010000191.1 GCA_946405655.1 uncultured Clostridia bacterium | reverse complement strand
CTTTCTGTCTGCTGTCGTTTTCCTTGCGCTTCCTTTTTCTGTATGCTATACTGGTATTTACTGAACAAATCCACGCAGGAGGGGTCGTTATGAAACACCGGATCACCAGTTTGCTGCTTGCGGTTCTTCTGATCGCGTCGCTGCTGCCCGGCGGGGCTTTTGCCGCCGGCACGGGCAAGGTGCGCGTGATCGTGGAGAACACCGCCCTGCGCGAGGAGCGCTATCAGGGCTTTCAGGTTCCGTGGTGGGATCTGCAGTTCGATCTGGAGGTCGACCACAAATCCGGCATGACCGCGGACAGCGCGCTCAAGGCCGCCGCCAAGGAGTACCTGATGGGGCTCATCAGCGTGGACGACTATCTGACCTATGACGACGGCGCGCTCACCGGCGTCGGCGGCCTGCTCGACTGGGGCAAGGGCGAATGGCTCGTCGCCGTGAACGACTGGATCACGACGCTCAGCGAGAAGGTGCAGCCCGGCGACACGGTGCGCGTCATGTACACCGTGAGCCGCGGCAAGGACGTCGGCGCAGATCCCGCGAGCACGGACAAGGGGCTGCGCGCGCTCACCTTCGACTGCGGCGCGCTCTATCCCACCTTCAGCCCCGACGTCGCGAGCTACACGCTCTACGTCCCCGCGTCCTTCCGCTCGGTGACCGTTCTGCCGACCGCCGCGAACCGGCGGCTGAAGGTCTTCGTCACGGCGGGAAATGAGGACGCCTCGCGCTGGGGCGCGCGATCGGTTCCGGTCTCGAGCGGCACGGTCACCGTGAAGGTCGACGGCGGCAAGGCGTACACCGTGAAGCTCGTTCCCTTCGCGGAAGCGACCCCGACCGCGCCTCCGACTCCCACGCCCACGGCAAAGCCCTGCGACGGCGGGGCGAGCTGCCCGTCGCGCGCGTTCGTCGATGTGGATCACGGTTCGGACAGCTGGTATCACCTCGCGGTGGACTGGGCGGTGACGGCGGGCGTGACCAACGGTCTGGACGCGGCGCACTTCGGCCCGAACGCCAGCTGCACCCGCGGGCAGATGGTCACCTTCCTCTGGCGCGCCAAGGGCTCGCCGGAGCCGACGCGCACATCGAACCCCTTCGTTGACGTGCCCGCAGATCAGTACTATTACAAGCCCGTCCTCTGGGCGGTGGAAAACGGCATCACCAACGGCATGGACGCGAAGCATTTCGGTCCGGACAGCACCGTGACGCGCGGCCAAACCGTCACGTTCCTCTGGCGGCTGGAGGGTCAGCCCACGACGAAGGGCTCAGGCGGCTTTACGGACGTGGCGGCCTCGGAATACTACGCCAAGGCCGTGGCGTGGGCGGTCGAGAACGGGATCACGAACGGCGTGGGTGACGGGAAGTTCGCCCCCGACAATCACTGCACCCGCGCGCAGATCGTGACCTTCCTCTGGCGCGATCTGACCGGCGGTGAGCAGGCGCTCGCGCTCTCGGCCGCGGATGACGCCGATCCGCTCACGCGCATGATGGAAAAAACGCCCGCGCCGAAGTGCGGGCAGGACGATCTGATTGTCTTTGACGCGGCGCGCAACGCCGCCGCCGAGGGAAGAACGCTGCCCGACGGCTATTGGGCGTATCTCTCCGATGTGAAGGCGACCTCCGCCGACGTGAAAACCCTCGCCGGCACCGTCCTCGCCGTGACCGCGCTGGGCTATAACGCCGCCGATCTCGGCGGACAGGATCTCACCGCGCGGCTCTGCGACCGGAAATTCGTGACCGCCTCGGGCACGGAGGGGCAGATCTGGGCGCTGCTCGCGCTGGATTCCGGAAGCTACACCTCCTATCTCCGCCCGGATCTCGTGCAGGCGATCCTCGCGGCGCAGGGCGAGGACGGCAGCATCGAGGGCAGCATCCCGCGCACGGCGATGGCGCTGCAGGCGCTCGCACCGTATCTCGCGGAGAGCGGCGTGCTCCGCGCCGTGAACAGCGCGCTGCGGTATCTCTCCGCGCAGCAGCAGACAAACGGCGGCTTCGCCTCCGGCGAGCCGGACGCGACGGCCGAGACGCTGCTGGCAAGCGAGATGCTCACGGCGCAGCGCGTCAACCTGACCACGGCGCAGGTCGTGCCCGGGTTCTTCTCCAAGGAGAACGGCACGCTGCAGACGCATCTGGAATCCTTCCTCCGGCCCGACGGCAGCTACCCCACCGAGACCGCCCTCCGCGCCGCCATCGCCGAGCAGTGCAAGGCGCTCGGCGTGATGATCTACATTGTGAGATAAGTGTGGAGTTTTGAGTGTGGAGTGTGGAGTTTAAAGTGCGCTTCGCGCAATTAGAAAGCGGCGTGATGTGATCATCACGCCGCAATTTATATCCGTCGGCGCCAGCCGACACTACAATTCCTAATTCCTAACTCCTAACTCCTAACTCCCGCCTCTTGCATCTTCCCAATACTTGTAATATAATAGTATTTTGGTTGAATATCTGATTTTGGAGTGCTTATGTCCGATTATACCTACAAACTGGATATGGCGGGCTTTCTGTGGGAGATCCACTCCCCGCTGGAGCTGGAGGCGCGCGAGAACTGCGAGCCGTTTCTCACGGAGCGTCCCGGCGCGGACGTTCGGCTTCGGTTCCGTCTGGAGCGGCCGGCCGAGCGCGGTGAGCTCGTGCATGAGCGGTCTCCCCGCGTCTGGCGGGAGGACGACGGCGCGCTGCGCATCGAGCGCCTGCCCGCCGCGGCAGCGCACGGCTGCGCCTGCGTCTGGCTGCGCGAGGACGCCCCGCTCTCGATCGAGGGCTGTATCTATCCCGACCGCGTGAGCTCCATCCGCTCGCTGGACAATCTGCTCGACGCCTCTGAGCTGGAGCTGCTGCTCATGCAGCTGGGCGTCTTCAGCCTGCACTCCTCGTTCATCCGCCGGACCGAAGGCGACGCGATCCTCTTCACCGCGCCCTCCGGCACGGGCAAGAGCACGCAGGCGGATCTCTGGGTCGAGCACGCCGGGGCGGACATCTTAAACGGCGACCGGAGCATGCTCCGGCGCGTCGACGGCGTATGGACAGCCTTCGGCTCGCCCTTCGCCGGATCGAGCAACATTTTCCGAAACGAATCCGCGCCGGTGCGCGCGCTCGTGGTGCTGCGGCAGGCGCCGGAGAACACGATCCGCCGTCTCCCGCTCGCGGAGGCGTTCCGCCTGATTTATTCCGAATCGGTGCTGCCCCGGTGGCACACCGAAGCGCACCAGCGCGTCATCTCCCTCGTGACCGAGATCGTGAGCGAGGTGCCGGTCTATCTGCTCGCCTGCACGCCGGACGAGCG